>NZ_JAUBRP010000002.1:139770-177571 GCF_036701935.1 Microcoleus sp. M2_D5
AGGGATTGACGGATTGACGGATTGATTGATTGAGGGATTGAGGGATTGAGGGATTGACGGATTGAGGGATTGACGGATTGATTGATTGAGGGATTGACGGATTGATTTTTGAAGGAAATTATTTGATTGAGTCATTGATTTATTGAGAGACTATTATTTAATAGTTTGATTTTTGATTGAAATTTCGGTTGGGGATTTGACATTGTTTTATTTGCGATTTGCTGTTGGGTTTTTAGCAATTAAAGTTTTGATGGACGCAACTGTCATCGCTAAAATCTCATTTGTTTCTGACATGATACTTTTCAATTTAGTAGCATCTACCAATTCAGCTTCAACTATTAACTCCATCCAGTAAAGACTTTCATCCGCTTCTTCTTCCACTATCCTGAGTTTAGAAATTAAGTCTGCTGTTGACTTAGCACGACAAGCCGCTCGATAATTGGCTCCTACAGAAGTTGCTGAACGTATTAACTGCTTGCCAATTACCTGAGAAGCTGAGCCTTTCGGCAGCGCATCTACTAGCTTAATAACTCTCAATGCTAGCTGCTTTGTTCTTCTTTTAAACTCTTGTTCGTCCACCTTGCGATTTTAGATTTTAGATTGTTTGATTTGGAATTGTTTCAAATACCAAGTAATTGAATTGCCAAGAGGCGAAGGAAGACAAAAGAAAAAAATCGCAACTTAATTATACCATTAAACTGCGTTTTCTCTTCAATCTAAAATCCAAAATCTAAAGTCTAGAATCACTTCACGCGCAGTGCTCTATTTGTTGTACTCATTTCGGTGGCACGAACTTTTTTGCCTCTCCAAAGCAGGCGCATTGGTGTACCGGTAAAGCCGAGGTGTTTGCGGAATTGGCTTTCCATGTAGCGGCGGTAATTTTCGGTGAAGCGTTTGGGATCGTTGACGAATAGGGCGATTGTCGGTGGCTGCGATCGCACTTGAGTACCGTAATAGATTTTGCCTTGTTTTCCTTGGCGGGTAACTGGGGCTGAGTGCCAGGTTGTGGCTTCTTCTATGACTTCGTTAATGACTGCGGTAGGGACGCGGCGTTTGTGTTCGTCGGAGGCTTTGTCTACTAATTCAATGATTTTTTCAACTCGCTGTCCACTCATGGCGCTAACAAAAATCATTTCTGCCCAGTCGAGGAAATAAAGTCGGGTTCTGACTTCTCTTTCGTACTCGTATATTGTGTCGGACTCTTTTTCTATGGCATCCCATTTGTTGACGACTATGATGCAGGCGCGACCTTCTTGGCTGATGCGATCGGCTAATTTTTGGTCTTGATCGGTAACGCCGTCAATTGCGTCAATTACTAGCAGTATTACGTTGGCGCGGCGAATGGCTTTGAAAGCGCGGTTGATGCCGAAAAATTCTGCGCCGTATTCGACGTTTTTCTTTTTGCGAATTCCGGCTGTGTCGATCAGGCGGTAGGTTTTACCGTTGCGTTCTACTAAGGTGTCGATCGCGTCGCGGGTTGTGCCGGAAATTGGGCTGACTATGGCGCGGTTTTCTCCGAGAAATGCGTTTAACAAACTCGATTTTCCGACGTTGGGACGACCGATAATTGCTACTTTAATTTCCTCAACTTCTGGTAATACTTCTGTGGGAAGGTAAGTAATTAATTTGTCTAGCAATTCGCCGGTGCCGTTACCGTGAATGCCAGAAACTGGGTAAGGTTCTCCGAGTCCCAATTGCCAAAAGTCGGCTGCTTGGGTAAGCCCTGTATTTTCCGATTCGCATTTGTTGACGGCGAGAATGACTGGGACTTTTTGCAGTCTCAGCCAAGATGCGATCGATTCGTCGCCGCCGGTGAGTCCGGTTTTGCCGTCTACTACGAAAATTGCTGCGCTGGCTTCTGCGAGGGCCGCCATTGCTTGTTCGCGAATTAAAGGCAGAAATTCTGTTTCGTCGTCGAATACTAGCCCGCCGGTGTCTACGACTTGATATTCCCGATCGCCCCAGTATGCTGGTCTGTAAGTGCGATCGCGCGTGATTCCCGGTTCGTCGTGGACGATCGCGTCTTGGCTGTTGGCTAAACGGTTGACTAGCGTCGATTTGCCTACATTGGGGCGTCCAATAATAGCAACTATAGGTAGAGACATAAAAGTAGCAGCAATTAGGCTGCGCCGTAATTTTGAGGTTTAGTCTTGTATTGTAAGCTAATCTGACGGGAATTTTATAGATTGAGGCTGTGTTTCTGTCTGTTCTTGCTGTGGGCGGTGTTCTACCGATCGCCCGTTTAAACAGCGAACCCTAAAAAATAGGCACTGCCTATGGATCTGCATTCCCAGCCCGACTCTGAGAATTAGAAATAAAACTTAAATAACTCAACAAATCCTCTCATGTGTGGTAATTCTTTGATGATTGTGAAGGTAGATATAGGATTTTAGCGATCGGCTATTATTGAAAATAAGCAGGAGTTTAGTTTTTGACGAAAGCTTAAAACAGCAGCTTAAAAATGGAAACTAAATTTTCCTCAAATCTCAAAACATTAGGTGGTAATATGGCTGTTCTGCAACTAGAAGACGGTAGAACATATACGGATATACGGGCGATCGCGAATCAACTGGCCGTTTTAAATATTGAGATCGATTCCCTGCCCGCCAACAAAAATCCGGCGTTTCAAGAACTGCTAGTTCAAGACATTCTCAATGTTACAGAAAAACAGCAGATTCTCGCAGCATTTAATAGCGAGTTTGAACAGTTTAAGCGCGCCAGCGGATATAAGTGGTGCGACTTAAAAGTGCTGCATCCAGGTTCGCAGCAGATTTACGCGCTGATGACTCAAAGCGATCGCACTCACACCCACACAGATGCAGAAGTTCTTCACATTTTAGCTGGGGAATGCGTTTTTGGGTTTGTGTATTCTAACGGCTCTCAGGTACAATTAATGCTGCAAGCTGAAGAATACATTAAAGTGCCTGCCAATACCGAACATTGGTTTTATCTCACTCCGTCGCTGTACTTGAAAGCCTTGCAGTATTACACCAGCGCTCAAGGCTGGGTTCCTCAGTATACTAACAGGAAACTAAAAATTAAAAACTAAATGTAGGGTGCGCTTCGGCGCATCTTTCTCTATCAAAATAGGCGATTGAAATGGCGACCCAACAAACAAAGTCTCTCTCTAAAAGACGAGAATTAAATGCTCTCTCCTTCATTAGGTGCGGCCATTTCAATTTCTTCGCAGCGCTGCAAAAGCGCTTCAATTTCCTGGGCTAAAAAAATTACTTCCGGCCAAGAAGAACCGTTAATTAAATCTTGAGCGTGAGCTAATTTGTTTCTCAATGCCTCTGCTGACTTTAAAAAACGCTCCCCGTAGCGTTTAGATTTGAGTCCCAGCCGATCGACTATTTCAGCACAAGTCAGGATTAAATCTCGCTTGTCGCAGAATTGCAGGTAATCGATTAAGTCAATTGCTTCATTTCTGGATCGCCCCAATTCCCACAGGTGTTTTGCTGCTAAAATGCGATCGCCCTTAAGCAATTTTTGCCAAGAATCTTGGGGAAAGTAAATCCGCACGATCCGCAATAAATTCATTTCCAGAAGCGTCACCAATCCAAACAGCAGCATCCGCACCGGTGCTTTTTGCAAATCGCCGCAGGTAACGATCCCGTCGATCCTGTTGCTTTCCAATACAAATAATCTCGGTTTTTCTCGCAGCAGCGGCAGCAATTCCATCAAAGGAGTCGAAGCGGCAATTAATTGTGAGGGGTGAAAAATTTGCTGGTAGTCGCTGCACTTGCCTGTCTTTAAGTGCGATCGTTCTACATAGCCGCAAACCGTGCCGTTTTCTTCGATACCGAGCACGTCAAAATCGCGGGCCTCCATCCACGATCGCAATTTGGCTGCATCTTCGCAAGCTGGGACAGCTTTCAGCGGTTCCGCGAGGTATTTAACTGTAATGCTGTCTTTGAATAAATCCCGCAAGTCGGCGGAACTTGATTTTAAATGCTTCATCTCATGTCTGGTAATTTCACCGATCGTTGCGCGACAATAGGACAATTAACATTGTAACTGCAAGTAGAGACTCGGCGTTACCGTGGGAGAATCTCAGTTTTGTAAAAAGGGTTTTTTAGAAGTGCGATCGTCCCCCTTGCACTCCTGTAAAATCAAAACTGAGATGCTGCCTTACCGTATCCCTACAGATTTCATGATATTACTTACTGGCTAATTCCGGGCAATAATGGTTGGCGGCAAGGGTGGTAATAATATCGGCATCGGCGAGAAAACTTTCTTTGACAGTTGGATTTTCGATACTCGCAGCTTGCCCGATCGCCCTTAATTTAACTTCCGGCAGAGAAAGTCCCGATTTTGCTTCCGCACACATTCTTTTAGCGGCCGCAATTTTTTGACCCGGAGCCCTTTGGATTGCTTGCAGTAAATTGTCCGTGGCTGCTGGAGAGTAGCTTTTTGCTAAGCGTTTGTAGTCTTCCAGAAATTTCCCATCGTTTCCTGTCAGCTTAATATCTAATTCTTGAGGCGAACACAACAAATTTAAGTTAATTACTTCTCCTGCTGCATTGACCAGAAAACATCCTTCGCGTTCTTGGGCGATCGCGCTTTTGTCACTGGCTACAAATTGTATAATAACGGCGGACATAACAGCAGTTAAACGCCAGTAATTTAGCATAACACTTACCTTATCTAATTGGGATATTTAACAGAAGATTAACGCGGATGAATCCGGGTGTTGCGGGGTCATATCACGTCCAGTCAATTAACCAAAATAATTGTAGGGGCGGGTTTCACCAACAATTTGTAATTATAACTAAAAATCTACATAAACCCGCATCCACCCAGCTAAAAACAATTATTACTCACATCTTGCACCATTCTCAAAAACGGGCTCTCCTGCCCGTTCCACAAAAGATAAATTTTCTCGCTTCACAGGCCGGAAAGCCTGTTCATAAAAGCCTAATTGATAATCGTGCAACATATGAGTTATTACCAACCATTTAACCGACATAATATCAGACAAACATTTCATTGTCTATAGAAGTTTTCATTAACAGCAAACATCCCCCTTGTGTGAGTGGCGAATGTATGGAACCGGGAACAGATCGAATGTAGTCTCCTTGATGGCAAATTTCCCCTTCTACAATTAAGTCTCCTTCTAACACAAACACTTCCTCCGAGGCCGCGTGTCGGTGCAGGGGAAATGTTACTCCAGGTTCGAGTCGCATCAAGCAGGTAATTTCGCGCTTTTGTTTGTCAATATAAAGCTTGCCAAACGAGATTCCTGGAACTCCATAAGATTTCCATTTTACATTGTTGGCTCGCACGATTAAAGATGGAGCATTGTTCTCCGTTGGGGAGGTAACAATGGGCTTTAAATTGGCTGATGCTGCCGGGGTTGGCGGCAGTTCGGCTATGCGCTGTAACAGGCGGTTTTTGAGGTCGGGGGCGACAGGAACTGGGGGGGCTGTGTAGGCGATCGCGGCAATTGTTGATTCCAAAGCAGCTAATTCACTTATAAGTTCTGCGGACTCTTTCAATTTCTCTGCAAATGCCCCGCGTTCAGACTCGTCGAGGATATCGAGAGCTTGAAGGGCTGCAAGGATGATAGACTCCTCGTCTGGCATCATTTCCATCTGTTTTCCGCCATTAATTGTAATTCAGCCTAAGTTGATTTTAAACTTGAAATTGGTCTGCTGCCCTCGCACTCAAGATGGATGATTGGAGAGGTCATAATTTTAGATTGATGTTAAAAAAATTAATTTTGTTTTTTGACAATCTAAAAAAATTGTTCGCTCAAAGCTTGACGCAATTTGGAAATACCCAACCGAATTCTGGTTTTGATTGTACCTACCGGGATACCAGTTTTAGCTGATATCGCCGCGCAAGTCAAGCCTTGGTAGTAGGCGAGTTCGATCGCCTCTTGCTGTTCCTTTGGCAGTTTTTCTAAGGCTGCTTTGACTTGTTCGCTGCGTTCTTCGATCATTGCATCTTCCATCGGTTCTGCAACGCTAGAGATGGGTACTTTAGCATCTTCCAGACAAGCTTCAGCAGCCCGGACATTTCGCTGCATCGCTCGCAGGCGGTCGAGGGAACGGCTGCGGGTAAGCATGAACAACCAGGTATCTGCTCGACTGCGAGAAGGATCGTAAGTTGCTGCTTTTTGCCAAATTTGGGAAAAAACATCGAGTACAACTTCTTCAGCTTCTTCTACCGAACCCAGAATTTTGTAAGCTAGAGCGTAACTTGGGCGACCGTAGCGATCGTAAAGTTTAGCTAATGCCGTTTGGTCTTTCCGGGCAATCTGCACTAAAAGCAGCGATTCATCGCCTGACTTCTGGCCTGTCATTTCAGTGTACCCAAAATTTTTGTTTTGACCGCACAGATCCAAAATTAACAATTCGGCGTATATCACTACAGAACATAATTGTAAGTTTGAAGTTGGGGGTACAAGCGAGAGTATGCCTTTTCAGGCTAATTTTGTCGTGCTTTGAATTGTAAAAATCCCAAGTTATATTGAATTTTACCACCTGATTAGTAATTTTTTTGACACATAGGAATGACAATTAAATAACTTACAATTTATTGTTCTTGTGGGATGGGCTTGCCGCCCATCCTTTCTGGACGGGCGGGACGCCCATCCCACAAATATGTGTAAATTATTTAATTGTCATTCCTAAGCTATCCTCTGGCTCCACTAGATCGAGAGAGGCTCTGTCTCGAATCGGGCCTTCCCAAGCATAGTCCGGGAACAAGTAAATCCTCAATAACACACTGTTTTACATAAATTAATCTGGCAGCACAGATCCAAAATTGCCAAACCTTCGTATACCACCAATAGGAGAAGGCTCAGCAATAGCGCAAAAGCCCGACAGGTTGACAGATTTCAACCTGTTGATGCAAAAGTAAAACCCGCGAATGCGGGTTATTTACCATTGATTGGTGCAAAAAATTCATTGAAATAAAGGTGCTAACTGTGAAGCTCACAAAAAAAATTCGCCGAACCATACTAGCTATTGAAGTAGCTCTAATTGCTCTATTAACTCCAGGGATAATTGTTGCTTCCGACCACGACGACGGCGAAGTAGATATCAAAGGTCGCGCTGTAAATTTAACTGACCTGTACGTATATCGCGAAAAAGACCAAAACTCCGGTGCTGCAGACGGGGATTTAGTATTTACCATGAATTCAAATCCCAGGTCTGTTGCCCGCTATCAATATTATTTCAGCACTACAGCCCTCTACCAATTTCACATCACCCAGGTAGGTGACGTGAATTCTACACCTACTGGACGCTCTGATATTATCTTGCGGTTTGCCTTCAGTCCGCCTAACAATCAAGGTATGCAAGCGGTAGCTGTAACTGTTGTTCGCGGCGGCTCGGAGACTGTTGCTAGGACTACAGTTAACGGCGGGCTAATTGCCACAACTCCGCTGAATTCTAATACTGTTTTGAATACAGTACCTGTGGGCGGTTCTAACTTGACTGTATTTGCCGGGTTGCGGGAAGACCCGTTTTTCTTCGATGTCGAACAATTTTTCCGAGTTCGCGCCGCCGCTTTGGGAACGGGGCCGCGCACTGCTTTTAAACAACCGAATCAAGCGATCGACTTTACTAAAGGTTACAACGTCAATACAATTGCCGTCCGCGTTCCCAAAGCATTTTTGCAAGCAGGAACTGGGGCGAATACTTTTGATGTTTGGTCAACAGTTTCGATTCGCGATGGAGCTGGCGGTTTCAAACAATTCGAGCGTTTGGCGAGACCTGCAATTAATGAGGGTTTGATAGTTACTCCCGCTTATCTGGAAGCATTCAATAATATTCCTCCGAGATTGGATTTGAGCGCTGCTGCTGCTCCGGTGCGGCAGGAAGCTGTTGCTACTCTGAATGCTGTGGATCTTTTGGACGGTCGGGATAATGTCGATCCAAATGCGATCGCCGGAGCTTTCTTACCCGATGTCATGCGGATCGATACTACAAAAACCAGCGGCTACGCTAGCGCTACAAATGCTCAAGGAAGCTTGATCGGAGGTCGTATGCTGATGGACGACGTTATTGATATCACTCTGGGAGCTTTGGTGGGTTCTCCGGTTAGCGATAACGTTTCATATAACGGAACTCCGGGAAATCCGGCTCAGGGACACAAACCTTTAGAACCGACTTTTCCTTATTTGGCTTTGCCTAATTAGTCATTAGTCATTAGTCATTGCTTATTGGCTAATGACATATTGAAAATACTTTTTTGAACCGCAGATGAACGCTGATTAACGCGGATGTATGAAAACTAAAATTCAACACAAAATAAAATCGGATATTTTCTGGTATTGGCTGCTGATAGTGGTTCCTTTATTTGGGATGGTAGTAGTGAATTTACCTCCTAATTTGCGTTTAATTTCAGATAAGTTTTATAAGAAAAGTCCCGAAAATCTCGATACTAATTACCGATATCATTTTTCTGAAAGTTTGAGAAACAATCCCAATCAAAAGGAAGCTATTGAGCAAGAAATAGCTTTTTACCAGCAGCGATTGGCTGTTGATTCCCGCAGCGGTTTGAACCGGGCGGCGCTGGCGGGATCTTATTTGAAAATGGCTCGCGCTACTGGGGAGGGAGGTTGGTTTTTATTGGCAGAACAGGCGGCTCAAAGGTCGATCGCCGATTTGCCTTTTGACAACGAAGGTGCGCTGTTAGTTTTAGCTCGAATTGCCGAGGCCAGACACGATTTTGCTACTGCTTTGCGCTTTGCTAAACAGGCGGGTTCTGACAATGAAGATGCGATCGCCCTGCAAGTTACATCTCACTTAGCGATGGGAAAAGTGAGCGAGGCAAATGCAGCCGCAGAAGCCTTAGTTAACCGGATTCCCAACTTGGGTTCTCTCACTTTAAGAGCTTTAGTGAGAGAGTCTCAGGGCCGAGATGCTGAGGTTTTGCAGGATTACCAGCAAGCAATGGCGGCGGAGGAACCGGGAGAGGTTGCTGGTTCGGCGCGGGCCCGATCGCTCTTGGGTCGATTTTACGCGCGTCGCGGGCAGTTTGTACAGGCGAAAGCGCTGTTTTTGGAGTCGCTGCGGTTGGTGCCGCGATACCCGCTGGCGCTGATTTATTTGGCGGATTTGGAGACGCGCCAAGGCAATTATCGGGAGGCGGAAGGCTATTACAGGAAGGTTTCGGCGTATTCGGGCGGGGTTGAGACTGTGTTCGATCGCACTGTCGATCGCGGTATGGCGAGGGTGAAGGATTTGCAGGGAGATGCGATCGCATCCGGGCGACTTCGCGACAAAGCAGAAGCGGGGCTGCGACAGGAACAGGTTTCTGGATCTGGCGGTTTCGGACACCGGCGCGATTTGGCGAGTTTGCTGCTGGAAAAAGGTCGATCGCAGGATGTAACGGAAGCGCTGGCGTTAATGCAGGAGGAGGTGAAAATTCGGCGGGATGCTGTGACTTTGGATACTTTGGCTTGGGCGCTTTCCGCCGCTGGGCAATGGCAAAAGGCCGATCGAGTGATGGCCGAAATAGTGCGATCGGGGATTCGGGATGCGGGGATGTTTTACCGGGCTGGTGCGATCGCCCGTACTTTAGGTAAGGATGCTGAATCTCGCGCTTATTTTCAAAAGTCCAAAGAAATTGATCCGACTTTTGACGATCGATCTCGCCAAGCATTAGGTTTAGGAAGTTATGAATTTTGAGCCGTAGGGGCGGGTTCACCAATAATTTTATGGGATATAGACAATTTAAATAAACCCGCCCCCACCCGACGATAAAACTCTTAAAAGGATCTACTTATGCAATACAAACTAAACCGAAAGCCAAAATTTTTCATTCTATTCTTCCTAACACTTTCATTATTACTAACAACCTCAACCCGACCAGTTTACTCACACTGGTCAGACTTATCCGTAGCAGAAATAGCAGTCAACGATTTGCAAACCGAAATAACCTTAACTTTCCCAACAGGCTTAACAAACTTCGCCGACGACAATCGAGACAGCCAGCTACAACCCGCTGAAGTTCGCAACCACCAAACACAGCTAGAAAAGTTCTTCAGCGAACAAATCCGCATTACCAACAGCAGCAACATTCAAGGCTCCGTAGGAGTAAAACCGCTAGAAACAGCAGCTAAAACCGCCAGTTCAATCCAGCAGCCCAATACCCACAGCACCTTAATTTTAGACTACACCTGGCCCGCACCTTCTCAAGATAAAACCCCCGCTTTACCCGCTCCAATTTCCATCTCAAAACCAGAGAAATTGCGGATTAATTACAATCTGTTTTTGCCCGGAGTTCCGACAGCTAGCTGTCAAGCTACGATCGTGCAAGCAGGTGCTGTAAAAAGCTTTGTGTTTACGCCCCAAAACCGCGACTTTTTGTTAGCAGGAAATGAATCAATCTGGGATTCAGGTTGGAGTTTTCTGCTAGCAATAGCGGGAGCATTTGCTTGGGGATGCGTGCACGCCATGTCGCCCGGACACGGAAAAACCATAGTCGGCGCTTATTTAGTGGGTTCGCGGGCTACTCCGCTACACGCTTTATTTCTAGCAGCGACGACTACAATTACTCACACTGCCGGCGTGTTTGCTGTGGGCGGCATTACTTTGTTTGCTTCTAACTTAATCGATCTAGAAAAATTAGATCCTTGGCTGAGTTTAATTTCTGGTTTATTAGTAGCATTAATCGGGTTTAACTTACTCTTATCAAAAATTAAGACTAGGTTGGTAGTGAGGACTGAAGTTCTCAAAAAAATCAAAACTAAAGTTTTTAATAAAAACTGGTTTCTCAGGACTAAAGTCCTTACTGCGGAATGTCAAGAACCAGTAAATCTTTTGAGTAGAGGAAGTTGGGAGCGAGAATTTAAGCCTGTAAAACCCGATCGCACTCACCACTACCACCATCACGGAGACGGCCGCCTTCACTCGCATTTACCGCCCGGTGCTGACGGTTCTCCGATTACTTGGAAAAGCTTATTGGCGTTGGGAATTTCCGGCGGTTTGTTGCCTTGTCCTTCTGCTTTGGTGATGCTGTTGAGCGCGTCGGCTTTGGGCAATGTTGGTTTGGGAATGACGCTGGTGGTAGCCTTTAGTTTGGGATTGGCTTTGGTGCTGAGTGCGATCGGATTAATCTTAGTTTATGCCAAACGGAATTTTGATAAACTGCCAAAACATATAACAGCAGTCAAATTTTTGCCTGCAATTAGTGCGATGTTTGTAATGTTTTTGGGCTTGGGAATTACCGGGCAGGCGATGTTGAAAATATTGGCTGCAAATCAATGGGTGATTGGCAATGGATAAGCCTAAAAATTAGGACTCTCCCTCTTAACTGCACAGTTGCGAATAAGTCTGATTTTAGATACCCGATTTCTTGAAGAAGCCGGGTATCTGGCTATTCTGTTTTTTAGCCGTTGCTCACTTATCAGGCCGCACTATGTTTATTAATAATTTCGGCTAAATCCGGTACTCCGTTTTCCACGTAAGTCTTAGCTGAGGGGCGGAGTTTGGCATAGGCGCCTTTAACCATCCCTCTTGTGCTTTTCTCGACCCTTTTGTCGCTGATTTGGAGCAATTCGTCTGCTACTTCACCTTTTCTTTGGGTCAGATATTCTACTGGGTTGCCATTGTTTTTCGCTTCAGTCCACATCGGATCGAGTGCGATCGAGATTTCTGGCAGAAGTTGATCGACGACTTGGGCGCAATAGTCCGCCCGTATCCCCTTGACAGTAGAGTAGGCAGCTTTCAGAGCCAGACCGCCCAATCCGGAGGCTGCTGCAACTTGTTGGTCTATCAACTTTACACAGTCATCAACAAAAGTTTCTCTGTTGTTTTCATTCAAGAGAATATCACTAAGTCCCATTTTCGCTTTCCTTGATTTAATAGTCAATGTGCTTATTAGCTTTAAGCTCAATCTGACATCATATATCTATTTTGAGCCTTTACTCAAGGTTTCCCAAGTTTTTTAAGGTTTGAATGTCTCTATGAGACAACCTAATGTTGAGATATTTCTAGTATGTTATGGGAATTAATGTTCAATCTGCTACTCATTATTGACCTGGGGTTTGTAGTAAGGGCTTTAGTCCTTATTAGGTGATATTAATGAGGACTAAAGCCCTGACTACAAACTGATGAGTTGCGAACAGTCACATAAAAAAGAGAACAGCTCGATAAAAATATTAGAAAGGCTCTGCCTAAGTCCGATCGCACTTGCACGTATGATTTAGCACCTATCATTAGGATTGGACATTCGGCTTGAGGCCAGCAGGTACTGCAACGATTGGAAGTTTCACTGTTTGAGCCGGACGATCGCTCGATCGCAATACCAAATTTTTCGGTAATTTCGCGGAAGTGCTCAGTCCGGGAAATATTTGAAGCGATAAGGTTAAGCCTGCTGCTAATAATAGTTTTTCTAACATGGCACTTTCTCCCATACATATGCCCTAGGGCATAATTCCTCTTACACCTACAACATATAAACATCCTCAGTCGCTTGGTGCGATCGCACGGGCATAGTTAAGTGACATCTATCACCACTGATAAGGGGGTGATGGGGATAGGGGGTGTGGGCATAGGGGGTAATGGGCATTAGGGATGTGGGGGAGAGTGGGAAATCTTGACTCGCACTTGAGGCGTCAACATCCGTTGAACGTGTTAAATTCCTTACACTGCTTCCCTGCTAAACTTCCCTACAAATCAAGAATTGTCCTAGAGAAAGAAGCCGTTGAGTCTCTCTCAAAGGTAGAATTAGCGCGTAGAAGTTATTTGACACAGCGGAGGTACCGACAATATGCTTGCATACATTCTGGCGTTAGCGGTCGGTCTAGGCAGCTTCAGTATTTACATGGCGGCCTTCTTTTTTCCAGAAGTGCACCGCAAAAGTGATTTTACCTGGAGCGGGGTAGGGCTTTTTTATGCGTTAATTTTATGGGCTTGTGCGGGACGAATTACTGGTGCTCTCCTGCTTGGTCAAATGGCGGGCGTGGCGATGTTGGGCTGGTTTGCCTGGGAAACTCTGACTTTGCGCCGGCAGGTGACGCCGATTGCTGAGCAAACGCCGATTCCTCAGTCGGCGAATTTGGCTGCAGCAGGCGTGCCGTTGGCTGGCTTGTTTGCCAAGAAAAAAGAACCAGCAGCAGCGGCGAAAAAACCTAAGTTTGTTCGATCGCCCAAACCGAAAACTGATGTGGTTCCAGCACCCACTCTGGATAAGGGCGAGGTAAAGCTAGAGGAACAGCCGGCGATTCCCCCCATAGCTGAAAGTATTGCCGAAAGTGCGATCGACGAGGCAACGGCAGAAAGTGCGATCGCCCCTGACTTGAAAATTCCCGACTCGAAACCACCTGCAATTGCAGAAATACCCGTCTTTTCAGTCGAAACTCCTGCTGCTGAGACTTCACCCACCCCAGCAGAATTAGCCAGCAGCTTCACTCCTCTACCTCTACCTCTAGAAATTTCAGAAATAGCCGTTGCACCAAGTGTGGAGCCAGCAGAGGCTCAGCCAGAGCCTCAACAGCAGCCAGAAGCAGATGATTTTGACGGGGAAACAGAATGGAGGACAGCCGTTAAAGAGTCGCAGGCGGCAGCGGCAGCGGCAGCGGCCCCAACTCCTCCAACTCCTCCAACTCCTCCAACTCCTCCAACTCCTCCTAAACCAGCTAAAAAATCAGGCGGTTTCGGTAGTCTGTTTGACAATATCAAAAATAGTCTCGGCGGTATGTTGGGACGGGGTGCGGGTAAAAACAAATCTGATGCAACTCCGCAGACGCCAAAACCTTCAGTGACTCCAGAATCGATCGCACCTGAATCTCAAATAACGGCAACTCCTGCACCGGGCATCGACCAAATTCTCGAATCCGAATTAGCCCAGGCTGCTGCGGAAGTGGCAGCCGAAAGCAGCAACACTGCTGTGGAAACCAGCCTGGGAGTGCCTTTTCCCACCAATGTTGATGCAATGGCCGCGTTGATGGCCACAGAAACCGCGAGTTCTGACAAAATAGGAGACGGGACGATCGAAGATCGATCGTCGGCCCAAATTCAGACACCGCTGGCTGCAGTTGATGAACCGGAAACAGCAGCAGGCGTACCGGAAGCAGAAGCCCCTGCTGTATCCCTGGAAATGACTGTGGTGGAAATGGCAGCGCCTGTAGAGATAGAAATACCGGGAGAACCTGGGTTGAGCGTGCAGGTGGAAACGGTTTCAGTATCAGTGATCTCGATCGAATCTACAGGTGAAGCACTCTCTTCTGAGGGAGAACAAACTGAATTGAGTCCCCCGAATCACCCCGATCCGAATCTAGTCGAAACTGCTAAACCGACTACTGAATCCAAGTCTGAGAATGTATCCGGCGAAGATAAACCGTCATCTTGAGCCAAAAAGCAAAAGGTAGAAACCAGAATTTTTTTTGATTCTGCCTTCTGCCTTCTGCCTTATTACTTATTACTTTTTACTTTTTACTTTTTACTTCTTCCTTCTTCCTTCTTCCTGACATCCGTTACATCCGTTATATCCGTTACATCCGTTACATCCGTTACAGAATCCGTTGCCGAACTTCCTTTTTCCTTCTCCCTTAATATTATGAAAGCAATTATGGTCGTGGGAACCACATCTCACGCAGGGAAATCTTTACTCGTGGCAGGTTTATGTCGAATCTTTTCAAAGCGAGGCTGGCGCGTAACTCCGTTTAAAGGTCAGAATATGGCACTGAATTCCTATGTCACAGCCGCCGGCGGAGAGATTGGTTACGCTCAAGCAGTGCAAGCTTGGGCTGCAGGCGTCGCACCTTGGGTAGAAATGAATCCGATTTTGCTCAAGCCGCAAGGAGACATGACTTCTCAATTGATTGTCAAGGGCCGGGCGATCGCCAATGTGCGAGCATCTCAATATTACGAGCAGTATTTCGATATCGGCTGGCAAGCTATTCGGGACTCTTTAGAATTTCTCAAGCAAGAATTTGACATGATTGTGTGTGAGGGAGCCGGCAGCCCTGCTGAGATTAATCTCAAACACCGCGATTTAACAAATATGCGGGTAGCTAAATATTTAAAAGCTCGAACTTTGCTAGTAGTTGATATCGATCGCGGCGGTGCTTTTGCTCACCTTATCGGTACTTTGGAATTGCTCGAACCCGACGAACGGGCTTTAATTAAAGGATTCATTATTAATAAGTTCCGAGGACAAAAATCGATCTTAGATCCGGGCCTGACTTGGCTAGAAGAAAGGACGGGAATCCCGGTAGTTGGGGTGATTCCTTGGATAGACGAAGTGTTTCCCTCAGAAGATTCTCTCGATTTGCTCGATCGGCGTTCTCCCAATTCTCAAACCGACATCAATATTTCGGTCATCCGCCTGCCCCGAATTTCCAATTTTACCGACTTTGACCCCTTAGAGTCGGAAACTTCCGTCACCGTCAAATATGTCAGCCCAAAAGACCATTTAGGCCATCCAGACGCCGTGATTTTACCAGGCTCTAAAACTACAATTTCCGACTTGCACGTGCTGCGCCAAACAGGTATGGCAAAAGCTATTCAAAATTATTTAGTAGCTGGCGGTACAGTCATGGGAGTTTGCGGTGGCTTTCAGATGCTGGGACAAAGTATCACGGATAAAGAAGGCATTGAGGGAGAAAAGGGAGAATTTCCAGGATTGGGATTGTTGCCTTTGAAAACTGCGATGGCACCGAACAAAATAGCCCGCCAACGAATCGTAACATCTAACTATCCTCAACCGGGTTTGCCAGTTTCCGGTTACGAAATTCATCAAGGAAAAACGCAAATCCTAGAGTCAGATTTGACTCAACCGCTATTTGACGATGAGAGTTTAGGCATTGTCAATACTTCTCAATCAATTTGGGGTACATACCTGCACGGCATCTTTGACAACGGAGCTTGGCGGCGAGCTTGGTTAAATCACTTGCGGCAGCAGCGGGGACTCCGCGCATTGCCTACTGGTATTCCTAATTACCGAGAACACCGAGAAACTCTGTTAGACTCTCTAGCAGATACAGTGGAAAAACATTTAGATATCAAGCATATTTTAGGTTAATTAGTTAACACTTGGCTGTTGACTGTTGACTGTTGTTTGTTAGAGTTGAGGTTCAAATTCAATGACAAAAGTTTGTTTTTTACCTGATAACGTGACAGTTGAAGCTGAAGCAGGAGAGCTTTTGCTAGATGTAGCTAAACGTGCAGGGGTTTCTATTCCTACCGGCTGTCTCATGGGTTCTTGTCACGCTTGCGAAGTAGAAATTGATGGCGGAGATACGATTTGTGCTTGTATTTCCGGCATCCCTTCGGGGAAAAAGCAAGTGACAATTAATCTGTATGTTGACCCGACTTGGTAATTTGTTAGTTGACGGTTGGCAGTTGGCAGTTGGTTGTTGGCATTAGTCATTAGTCATGATATCATGTCCGGTCGAGCGAGATCGATTTTTGTAGGGGCGGGTTTACCAACAATACCTGCGAATAATTGACAATCTCAAAAACCCGCCCCGACCAAGATATTATGGTTAATCGATCGGACATGATATGAGTCATTAGGATCGCGAATTAAATAATTTACACCTTTGAAAGTGGGGAGTAGGGCCCTAGCGTCCCGCCCGCCCTTTCTGGACGGGCTATAAGAGCCCATCCCACAAGAACCATCACGCATTGTAAGTTATTTAATTCTCATTCCTTAGTTAACACTTAACAGTCAACCGTAAACAGTCAACTGACAACTGACTAATTTTTTTGCCATTCTTGCTGTTTCTTGCGAGCAGATTGCAGCCATTTTTGGGATTCGGGATAAACAGTTGTGCCGGGTTTGACGGATTCTAATTGATTGATAATTTGCTGCAACTGGCTGAGGGAGTTACCGGGATTTTGAGAATTCACATTATTTTGCAAGTTGGCAAACAAGCTTTTAGCTGCTTGCAAAGCTTTTGCAGAATCTTTTTCTGCTTGCAGTCTAATCTGGGTAGTTCCTAAATCTTTTTGATATTTAGCGAGTTTAGTTTGAGCGTCGAGATAGCCAGGGTTATCGACAGAAATCAATTTCAGTCTGTTAATAGCTTCTTGCCACAATTCTGCTATTTGCTCCCACTGTGCGGCGGGATGGGGCGGGTTTTTGGCGGCGACGGCGGCAGAGAAAGCAAATTCTTTAGCAGCTTCAATTAAGTTGTCAGCCTGCACAGAACCTGTGGCGATACCACCCATTGCTTGAAAGTCTCTTTCTGCTGCTTTGAGTGTTTTCTTAGCCGTTTCTCCGGCGAGGGTTTCGCCGGGAATTTGATTGAGTTGGTCGATCGCACTTTGCCAATTTACCGTCGCTTTTTGTCTGTCTGCGGCAGTTTTTGCTTCCTGATACTGCTGTTTCGCCGCCTTTAGCGTTTGTTCGACTTGATTTAACTGAGTAAAAGCATTTTTTTGCTGGAAAATTTGAGCCTCCATCCGCCCGACATTTTTGCGGGCAGCTTCAAATTCATCGAGTGTAAACCGCCAACGGCATCTAAAAAAAGAGCAGTACCTCTTTGGGTAATACCCCAGGAACCACACCGGCAAGGCATCGAGGTGTTTTTGAGCTTCTTTTGCTTTAATTTCGCCCAAGTCGAAATCAGCGACAGCAGTGGCTTTATTCACCAGTTGATCGGATTGTTCCACAAGGGCGATCGCCTGCCGGTAATTATGATCCATACTCATAAAACTCGGCAGCAACAATATCGGCATTGTTTTCGCCACGGGCAAGCGAATCAGGGGAATAGGCAGGTTAATCAGCCAAATTATCCCCGCAGCACTTCCTAGCAAACTCCCAGCAAAGATGATTTTACCGAACAATCCGGGCGGGCGGTTGGCTTTGACGGCAGCTTTGAGAACTTGTTCGCTGAAGTTGGGAAATTCGTCTTTGAAGGTATCGCGGATTTCATCTCTTGAGGCGAAAGTGCCGTTTTGCGATCGCAACTTCTCCAACCGCTTGATTACCATCCGTCGGTAGACTTCACCCGCTAGACTATCAGCCGCCGCGCACTTGTCAACTTCTGCCCGCAAAATTTCAAAAGCTCGATCGGTAAGACGCGCCATAAAACTCACCTATTCCCTTTTAATTATTTTACAGGTTCCCGTCAAAATAATTGAGTCTCGGATGCAGAAACCGGGTTTTTTTTACTAAAATACTGCATCGGAGCCTTTAAGTAAAGTAAAAAACCCGGTTTCTTTGGTATTTATGCGTAATTCCAGATAATTGTTAAAATATATAAAGCCTAGGTCAAATAATCGGAATTAACTTCATGCCCACTGCTTTAATCACCGGTGCTTCTGGCGGAATTGGTGCAGCCTTTGCCGCCGAATTAGCCAAACGCCAGCACAATCTAATCTTGGTAGCTCGTTCTGAAGACAAATTGCAACAGCTAGCTGCTAAACTGCAACAGGAATTCAATATTTTAGTCGAAATTATCGTTCAGGATTTGACCGCACCGGGCGCTGGAACTGCTGTATTTGACGCGGTTGTTAAAAAAGGTTGGACGGTTGATTTGTTGGTGAACAATGCGGGTTTTGGCGATTACGGTGTTTTTGCCGATCGCCCGCTTGCGAAACAACTAACAATGGCGCAACTAAATATTGTAGCATTAGTTGAACTTTCGCACTTATTTTTGCAGGGAATGCGCGAAAGAAAATCGGGAAGTATCATCAATGTTGCCTCCATCGCAGCTTTTCAACCGATGCCGTACTTGTCGATGTATGCAGCTACGAAAGCCTTTGTTTTGAGTTTCAGCGAGGCACTTTGGGCGGAAAACAAAGATTTAGGAATTCGCGTTTTGTGCCTTTGTCCCGGCCCGACAGAATCGGACTTTTTCGCAGTAGCTGAATTTCCGAAATCTCTGGCATCCAGCAGCGGGCAAAAACTCGTTCCTGCGGCGGAAGTAGTCCGAGATGCTTTGAAAGCTTTAGACAAAAATGAGTCTAATGTTGTGACAGGGGGAATTCCCAATCAAATCATCGCAAATATGCCTCGATTGATGCCGCGAGAACTTTTGGTGAAGTCGGTAGAAAAGGTGTTTCGGGCGAAAGACGAATAGTCCGCCGGGGGTTTCTATCCCCGTTTCATTGCAAAAGTCCTCGCTTCAGAGGACTGAAAAGCAAATTAAATAAACAATCAAATATTTGTCACCATTCTTCAGTCGGTTGAAACCGACTGTCTTCTATGAGACAGGGGTTTCAACCCCGCTTAGGAATGGCGGACAAACAAACGGCCCCCTGGACAAATAATCGCACTACGACATAAACCAAAGAAACCGGGTTTTTCGCAATTTTTATGCTGTGTAACAATATTCTCGGAAAAAACCCGGTTTCTGGGCTATAAATTACAAATATCGAGTTAACTGCACTCGATAGCGTTCCTTCTTAGTAACGGCAACTTCCCCAACTTCCAATCTTCCCTTGCCCGTAACAGCAATTAAATCTCCCGACTTGACATTATAACTAGCTTGAGTAATGTCTTTCCAGTTAACTCGCACGTCGCCGCTGTCAATTAAATCGGCCATTTTGCTGCGAGACATTGCGAACCCAGCCGAGGCGACAGCATCCAATCTCATGGATGCTTCAACGGTTGTCATTTCTTTCTTTTTGGGTTCTCTAATTTTGAGTTCGCTCAACTCAATGCGCCGAGTTTGCACGGGAACAGATCGCACTTGCTGCAAACTCATCTCCAAATACTCTACCATCTCCGGCATGACAATAGCTTGCGCGCCGCGTTCTCCCAAAACAATCACATCGCCCGTTTTCTCGCGGACAATTCCCGTACCCAACATCGCCCCCAAAAAGTCGCGGTGACTGGCGGTGTCGAACAAGAAATTGCCAGCAATTTCTACCGCAGCAACGTTAACGTTAGTAGAGTCGATCGGGATATCCGATCGCGCGATCGCAATTCTTTGTCTTTCCGCTTGCGGGTAGCCGCCCCAAGCCACTAATTCCACGTCTGTTAACCGCTTAAATACAGTCAGAGTGTCCGCCAATTCTGGAGGCGACAGAAAATCAGTCAGAGTAACTTCCCAAGTTTTAATTGCTTGTTCCGCTTGGTCTAGTGCCCGCGCCACACATTCGCGGTTTTCGATGCCTTTTAACAGTTCTTCTCTTTGTAAATTCGCCATCATTAATATCCACCTACAAAATATCGCTTAAATCCAAAACAAAACCGGGTAATACATCTTCGCCTGACAGAGTTCCAGGCGAGTCTAAAATTTCCACATCTGAACCTTGACGGGAGATTTCTACTTTTCTATTTTTGCGATCGAGCAACCATCCCAACCTTGCTCCATTTTTCACATACACTTTCATTTTAGCCCGCAATTTTTCTAGGGAATCAGTAGTCGAACGCAATTCCACCACAAAATCGGGACAAATCGGCGCAAATTTCTTTTTTTCTTCAGCAGTTAAAGCATCCCACCTGTCGCGCCGAATCCAAGCAGCATCGGGAGAAATATCTGTACCGTCGGGCAGCTTAAATCCAGTTGAAGAATCAAAAGCAATTCCCAAATGCTTATTTTGTCTGCTCCAAGATTGAAGTTGATACGATAAGTCAATGTTGAAATTACCCGTCTCGCTACCTGTAGGTGGCATAATAATCAATCCTCCACTAGCAGTGCGCTCAAATCTCAAATCCCGGTTGTCTATACACAACTGAAAAAACTGGTCGTCAGTTAATTCAAGCGTCAATTCTAGCGGAGAATTTAGGGGGATAGTTTGTAATTCCATAACTGCCTCCAAATATTACACGAGTCAACAGTCAACAGTCAACAGTCAACTGTTAACAAACAAATAACTAAGTCTCTGTATAACCTTGGATATTTTCCGGTTCAAACTGCTGCAAAATATTCGCAGCTTTCCCAGTCAAATCATCAGTACCCTTAACCGCAATCAAAAATTTACCGGCATTCAAACGGTTGCGGTAGGGCAAAGCATCGCCGCTACCAAAAGCCATACCGCCCGCGCCTCCTACAAAAACACTGCCCATCGCAGCGGCGATCGCACCGAGTACGCCGCCGATCGCGTGATCGCCAATTTCCCCCGCCCAGGCAAAAGTCTTCAATTCAGTAATCAAGCTGAAAGTAACGCCAGCAATAAAGCCAAAGGGAATCAGCCAAATAGCCATGAGTTTAGCTTGTTTCTTCGCTTGCTGGTTCGGGTCGATCAAGCCAAATTCATCAGCAGTTTTGTAGCCGCGGCCCAAAATACTCACTTGCTTCATGGGCAAGCCTTCTTTTTCCAGAGCAGTGTAGGCAGCTTCGGCTTGAATTCGATCGGGCAGTACGGCGATAAGATAATTCATTGAGAATAATTCCTGATAGTTAGGCTGAAATAGCCAAAGTCTATTATATCCCGAAAAGACATACTAGCTAAGCAATTGGGGGATTTTAACACGGTCGTAAAGTCCGATCGCCCGCAAAGCTAAAATATTTCACGCAAAAAACGGCCGACCTTGACCGAATACAGATACAATTCAAACTGCACAAAGGCAAGCTTGAGCTGAGCTGTTAGATACTGCTCTAAGTCATAAGTCTCACTTTGATCTCGCCAACGCTCGGTCTATTTTTACTGTTGCACTCAATTGCTTACTATGCCTAAAGTTCTAGTATCCGATCCGATCGACCAAGCCGGAATTGACATCCTCTCCCAAGTCGCGCAAGTTGACGTAAACACAGGGCTCTCAGCCGAAGAACTGGTACGAATTATTCCAGATTACGACGCTTTGATGATTCGTTCAGGCACCCAAGTTACCAAAGAAATCATTGAAGCGGGGAATTCACTCAAAATCATCGGCAGAGCCGGCGTCGGCGTAGATAATGTCGATGTACCCGCAGCTACCCGCAAAGGAATTGTAGTCGTCAACTCCCCCGAAGGCAACACGATCGCCGCAGCCGAACACGCGCTGGCCATGATGCTCTCGATGTCCCGCCACATCCCGGAAGCTAACGAATCCGTCAAAGCGGGTAAATGGGAACGCAACCGCTTTCTCGGCGTAGAAGTTTACAAAAAAACCCTCGGCATCGTCGGTTTGGGCAAAATCGGCTCCCACCTCGCCGCCGCAGCCAAAGCAATGGGCATGAAACTGCTGGCCTACGATCCCTTCATTTCCACCGAAAGAGCCGATCAGTTGGGCTGCCGCTTGGTAGAACTCGAACTGCTGATGCGCGAATCCGACTACATCACCCTGCACATCCCCAAAACGCCGGAAACCCTGCACTTAATTAACGCTGAAGTGCTGTCGAAAATGAAGCCGACGGCCCGCATCATAAACTGCGCCAGAGGCGGCATAATCGACGAAGCAGCCCTCGCAGAAGCCATCAAATCAGGTCAGATCGCCGGCGCAGCTTTGGACGTTTACGAACACGAACCGCTGGAAGCTGATTCCCCACTGCGGAGTGTCGGCCAGAACATCGTGCTGACGCCCCACTTGGGAGCATCCACAGCGGAAGCTCAGGTGAATGTGGCGATCGATGTTGCGGAACAAATTCGCGATGTACTGTTGGGATTGCCCGCGCGATCGGCTGTTAACATACCCGGCATTTTCCCAGACTCGATCGAAAAACTCAAACCCTACCTGCAACTCGCCGAAACCCTGGGCAACCTCGTCAGCCAGCTAGCCGGAGGCCGAGTCGATTACCTCAACGTCCAACTCCAAGGCGAATTGGCCAGCAACCAAAGCCAGCCCGTAGTCGTCGCCGCCCTCAAAGGCCTGCTCTCCCAAGCCCTGCGAGAGCGCGTTAACTACGTCAACGCCAGCATCGAAGCCAAAGAACGCGGAATTCGCGTCGTCGAAACCAGAGACGCCTCGGTTCGCGACTACACCGGCTCCCTGCACCTCTCGGCCAAGGGAACCCTAGGCGAACACACCGTGACAGGTGCAGTGCTCGGCGAAAGCGAAATTCGGATTACCAGTGTTGACGATTTCCCGGTCAACGTTTCCCCCACTCACCACATGCTGTTTACCCTGCACCGCGATATGCCGGGGATTATTGGCAAAATTGGTTCCCAATTGGGCAGTTTTAATGTCAATATTGCCAGTATGCAGGTAGGCCGTAAAATCGTGCGAGGCGATGCGGTGATGGTTTTGAGCCTTGATGACCCTCTACCAGAGGGGATACTGGCCGAGATCCTAAAAGTTCCGGGAATTCGGGATGCTTACACGGTAAATCTTTGACGGATTTTGGAGTTTAGATTTTGGATGCCAGGGCTGATAATTGGTAATGGGTAATCGATCGTTGGTAATTGGCCTGAAAGCGGGAATTTTTCTATTAGCCAATCCTCATTCCTCACTCCCCAGTTCCCAGTCTCCAGTTCCCCTAGGCCAATCTAAAATCTAAAATCTAAAATCTAAAATCGTTATGGCACATAGCTGGTGGGAAATTAGAATTCTTTGCGATCCGGCGCTGGAAGATATCATCTTTTGGCGTCTGGAACGGTTTAACTGTCGGGGAACTGCTACTGAGATCAAAAGCAATTCCTGTCTGATGTCGGCTTATTTGCCCGAAGAACAGGCAGGATTGCTGGATTTGGCCGCCCTGTCTCTGTGGCTGCGCCAAGATGCTCTGTGTGCAGGTTTGCCCCTACCTGCGATGCAGTGGGATTTGATTGAAGAGGAAGACTGGGGCAGCACTTGGAAGGAGCACTGGCAGCCTCAAGAAGTGGGCGATCGCTTTTTAATTAATCCGGCTTGGTTGCCCTTACCGACTGATACCGATCGCGTTATTTTGCGTTTAGATCCCGGTGTGGCCTTCGGTACTGGTGCTCACGCTACTACTCAACTTTGTCTGGAGTCGCTGGAAATGCGTCTCGGTTTTGATGATAAAGAGCACGTAGTTGCGGATATTGGCTGCGGATCGGGTATTTTGTCGATCGGCGCGGTGTTGTTGGGCGCTACAAAAGTTTATGCTTTGGATACCGATCCTTTGGCAGTGCGATCGACCATTAGCAACAGACTGCTCAACCGCGTTAATTCTCAGCAGTTGGTTGCAGAGCTCGGAAGTATCGATCGCCTCAAAGAAATGGTCGATGAGCCGATCGACGGTTTGATATGCAACATTTTAGCAGAAGTAATCATCGATTTAATCCCGCAGTTCACTGCAATTAGCAAACCCACTACTTGGGCCGTGCTCAGCGGCATTTTGCTCGAACAAGCTAAACCAATTGCTGACACTCTCGAACAGCACGGCTGGATTGTCGCTACTCTATGGAAGCGCCAAGATTGGTGTTGTTTTAATATTCGGCGTAGTTAAGAATATGGTAATTGCTAATTGCTAATTCCTAATTTGTAATTTTGAGTTCATCTTTCATCTTTGGGAAGTGAATTTAAATAAATCTCGCACCTGAAAATAAACCGCGCCAGCCCAGTAAAAAGCATTGACAAAAATCAACAATCCTTTACCAGAATAAGAATTAACAAAACCAAAAACGCGGTAAGTTGACAGCATCACTAACAACATTTCCAATAGAGAAACAATTGACCCGTAGTGCTTCCTATCCCAATAAGAAATCGGACTGATAAAACGGTAATTGCTGAACGGAAAAAAGTGGCGGTGAGCGTCGTCATTGTGGACGGGCAAATCTCCCATAGAGTGCAGGATCTTGCTGATAAACAGAATTTGCACGCTTTGCCAGCCAAAGTAATAAGCAATTAGCAAACCAATAACCGCTAGGGGAATTGAATGAAACAGAGCCACAATATTTTGCACAAAAGGCTCATAATATGCTTTTGACCAAATTGTAGCTGGGGGCAAGCGAGCAATGTATTTCGCCCAAAAGTAAAATAAAAATATTGGAATATCCGGCAAAATTCCGCCGATAACAATAATTAGATTAGCTTGCGGCAGTTGCGGTTTGCCGAGAATTGCCAGATTGATAATAGCGTGGCTTGGTGTTTTCATGATTGACGGTTAAAATGGTAAGTAAAACAACTTAAATAAACCGCAGAGAAGCGATCGCGTTTCACTAATGGTAACTATATGGCAACTGCGATACAATTATAAGTTAGGTGGAGAAGACAGTAGATCATGGCACAAATAAACTTTCTTGCTGATTTTAAAGAAATAATTACCCAAGAGCTTTGTAGTTTAGGTCATCCTCCAAAATATGAAGAAGACCTTGATACCGTTTTGACAAGGTATCTCAATTTCTCGCTAAGAATACCACCAACTATTGTATGGACTGTTAAGCAGTCTAAAGAATTGGCTAACAAAAATATTCCACAGGAAATTACATTAGGTTTGCAGGAGTTTATTGAGAAAGCTGAGTCTGGTCAAATATTAAAACCTTATCTCAGCACACAGAGCGATAATCCAAACTACAAAGACCTCATGTTTTACGACTGGGGAATATTTCACTTCCATTTAGGTACTAACCCTCATCCAAAGCGTCAGGGATTTGTTGAACGAACAGACGATCTATTATTTGCTATTGCACACTCCCATACGGCAAGAATGTATTTAATCGATATTCATCCACACCGGGGAGGATTTACAAATCAAGACTTACTAAGAATTCTCGAAGAGAATTGGCCTGAAATAATCGAACCATACGCTCTAAAGGGCGTTGATGGGTTAACATACAATGCCTCTGACAGGGATATTGATAGTCTTCGGAAAGCTAGTATAAATACTGTTCTTCAAACTCCTGGCGGTCGCTTGTTGATACCGATGGGAGGGGGCATCACAGGTGCTGGAACTAGCATCAACATCGGAAGAGAGGCAGATCGCATAATAACTAATGTTTGTCAGCTTGAGGATTTTTTCATCCAGCAACGAGATACCATAGCAGTTTACTTTAACGATAAATATGCCAATAATTGGGATTGTCTAAAATTTAAAGTTAAATCATTTGAAGCACCAGTAAAGATAGAGGAGATAACAACAGGTGAAATTGTCGAATTGCATGGGCTGGGAAGAAGGTGAAGCATTTGGACATCAAACACTTTTGTTTTCAACATAAATTGTCGCCCAAATGCTTCACCCCTACATCTCGCTTAAAAGCTTGAGATTATTTGTTGGAGATGTCTTAATTAAGGTAAAATACCCTAACTACAAGAAAGGTTGCACTCGATCGATCAACTGCGCCGCTTGCATAACTCCCTCAATGCGATCGACCTCAGCGCCATTTTTGAACAACACCAAAGTCGGCAAAGCATAAATGTGATGCTGCGACGCCAACTGTTCGTACTTATCGGTGTCAATTTTGACAACCATCAGCTTGTCTTTCATCTGACCGCTGACTTGTTCCAAAATCGGTGCCATCATCTGACAAGGCCCGCACCAAGTAGCGTAAAAATCCACCAACACGGGCAAGTCAGAGCCCGATAGTAACTCCTCAAAACTGCTGAACTGTTTTTGAACTGCCATAAGACAAAATAATTTTTTGGGTTCTGGCTCGATTTTAGTGCAAAATTCTCTGGTAGATTGCGAGGATACAATTATGGAATTATTACCAGAGACTTTTCAGAGATTGCGGGGTCAAGTTGCTGTCGTGACCGGTGCGTCGCGGGGAATCGGCCGCGCCGTTGCTTTAACCTTAGCCGCAGAGGGCGCTAAAGTCGCCGTCAACTACGCGAGTTCGAGTGCTGCTGCTGATGAGGTGGTAGCAGAAATAGTCGCTGCAGGAGGAGAAGCTGTCGCACTTGCAGCAGATGTCTCGAAAACTGAGCAAGTAGATTTACTCACCAGTAATGTCATGGAAAAATGGGGACGGATTGACATTTTGGTGAACAATGCAGGCATTACTCGCGATACTTTGCTGCTGCGGATGAAGTTGGAAGATTGGCAAGCGGTAATTGATTTGAATTTAACTGGCGTGTTTTTGTGTGCGAAAGCTGCGAGTAAAATCATGCTGAAACAGCGAAGCGGCCGCATTATTAATATTGCTTCGGTTGCTGGGCAAATGGGCAATCCGGGACAAGCTAATTACAGTGCGGCAAAGGCTGGGGTAATTGGATTTACTAAAACTGTGGCGAAAGAGTTGGCGAGTCGCGGGATTACTGTGAATGCAGTTGCACCGGGTTTTATCACTACAGATATGACTAAGGATGTCAAGTCTGATGAGATTTTGAAGTATATTCCGCTGGGGAGATACGGGGAAGTTGAGGAAGTTGCGGGGATGGTGAAGTTTTTGGCGGCAGATGCGGCGGCGGCTTATATAACGGGGCAGGTTTTTAATGTGGATGGGGGGATGGTGATGGCTTAGGATTTGATTTTTTAACCGCAGATGCACGCGGATTAACGCGGATATTTGCGGTTAATAATTATTTTAGGGCGGCACGCAACTGACTGAGGACTTTTTGGTATTTTGCAATGCGTTGAAAATCTGCCTCTGTGGGATTGGCGATGCGACGCAGATCGAGGTTATGAGTAACATCAGCGATTTTGACTCGCAGTGCGATCGGGTTAGCAATCACACGCTCTAAATAAGCTGCATAAGCTTCTCCTTCTATTTTGGTAATCGCCTCGATCGCCTTTACTAGAACTTCAGGAAAACCTTCGTTTCTAAGTTGGTCGAGTGTAAGTTCAGAATCTTCGACAGCATCGTGTAGAACCGCTACGATTTTCTCCTCTATAGAATTTACATTTTCCATCACAAATAGCGGATGGTCGAGATAGGGATTGCCTGCCTTATCAACCTGCCCCTCATGAGCTTTGGCTGCGATCGCGATCGCCCGCTGTAGTAATAATTCGTACTCTGAGTTTGTATTTGACAACATAGTAAAGAAGTTCTCTATTATAGTTTCATCCCCCTCCCGGAGAACAGCTAAGTAGTCGGACATAAATAGGACTTACGCAAGAGAGTATTTTTTCATTGTCTATCTATGGTGTAAGCTACGCACTCCGCACCCTACATACACAGGTTATTTGATTTTAAATATTCTTGCAACAATTTCCAAGCCATTTGAGTACCCTCCCCTGCATTGACTTTCTCGAAATCGACATCTTTTCTCAAAACTACAAAACCCACACCTTCTTGAATTTCAATTTTTTCAATATTGCTAACTTTTGCTAAAAATAGGTGATTTTTTTGGATAAATTCGGGATGGTTGTTTTTTATGTAAAGAAAAGTTGTGATAAATTCAACTTGGCAATCGCTTTTTAGGCTGGTTTCTTCCTCCAATTCTCGGACTGCTGCTTGCTGTGGAGTTTCTCCACTGTCCACGCCACCACCAAAAGTAGAAAGCATTCCTTGGCTGGCAATACCGGGAATATTATCTCGCAGTTGTGCGACTATCTGACCGTTCGGGAGCATTATAAAAATGCGGACAATTGAATTGGGAATATTCATATTATTGAAGAAATAACCAAACTCCAAAAAGTTGCTCTACAGTTTTTTGATGTGACTCCAAATTTTCCCTATCCAATTGTACGCAATAGCATACAAAGCACGCATTTTTTTGACCAAACTTTGCCAAATAGATTTTTCTTTGACCTCGGAAATCTCTTCAATTTCCACGGGCAGCGGTGGCATCCCGACTATTTCATACAGCGGATATTCGCCACTTTTTCCCGGAATTTCAACTAATACGCGCCGATCGACGATCGCCAATTCTTTCACTTCCTGATAAGTCTCCTCGGAAATTAGTAAACTCGTTCCTACTTGCTTATTAGCCGCCTCGATCCGGCTGGCCAAATTCACCGCATCTCCGATCGCCGTCACCGTCTGGCTATTCGACGCGCCCAAATTACCCACCACCACCCAGCCGCAGTGAATCCCAATCCCAATCCGCAATCGGTGACGGTATAAAGTCTCAAAATAGGGATTGAGTTTCTCTAGTTCCTCCAGCATCTCCACCCCAGCCCTCACCGCTTGTTGGGCCGCCTTGTCTGAATTTTCCAACCCAAACAGCGCCATAAAACCATCTCCCATGTAATTATTAATCATCCCGCCGTTGCGGTTGATAACATAACCCATTTTTTGGAAATAGCGATTTAAAACATAAATTATATCGTAGGGCAACAGCGATTCTGCAAACGCAGTAAACCCTCGAATATCGGCAAACAAAATTGCAATTTTCTTCTCTTGACCCACAGGAGTAGAAATCAAGTTTCCCGCCATTTCGTCGTTAAATGATTCCAAGTCTTCAGAATCGATCGCCAATCGGCGCAAAATCACCTTGCCCCCCGCAACCTGTGTCTGACAAGCCAGCCTAATTTCCGGTTCTAAACGCAATTTTTTGGCAAGTTCCTCTTCCGGCGAAGTGCGGGGAGAACAAAATTCCAAACCTTCGACAATCAATACCCGGCAAGTCGAACACCGGGCGCTACCGCCGCAGATGTGGGTGTGGGGAATGTCGGCACGCAGGGAAGCTTCGAGAATTATATCGTCGTCGTCTATCTCGATCGTGCGATCGTCCGGCAGATAGTGAATCTGTGGCATATGTGGCGCGTCTAGCTAATTAGCGAGAAATCTCGCGGACATCTGTTATTGCACTGAACCTGTATGCAAACCCGGTTTCTGGGCATTTTTTCTGTATCCCTGATTCCTTAACTATAAGTCGCGATCGGCACTTGCTTCTCGTTTCCTCACCTCAAGCGCCCAACTGACACCACTGTAAAAAAAGAATGCAACTCTAGGCAAGAGTCCCACTCTTAGCCGATCGTTCATTCTCAATTCTTAAATCTAAAATGGTATAACGGAACACTAAAATTTTCATCTCACCCTGAAAATACCCCAATTCAAGCTGTGGAGTTAATCTCAAATCTCAAATCTCAAATCTCAAATAGACTGACATAATTCTTAATAAAATTAATATCACCCAAAGCCCCATAAATCCGTTATCAAATCCCCTTGAACCGCCATATGTTTTTAGGATTTTGGGAAGTTTGACTGTGCAAACCTGACTTGACAATAGTTTCAGCTTTTTTGCTCTCTAACAACCAGCTAATTTTCGTGAGATAGAATAGCAGCATCTTTAAAACCAATATAACCATGACTTCATCAACAGCCCTACAAAACATCGAAAACCACATTCCCATCGTGGGAAATATCCATACCAAAAGTCCGATCGCCTACGGAGCAACCCGCCTCGCAGTCAGTGCAGTTAACACGGTGCAAATGGCAGTAGCAGAGTCTTACATCAACGGATTAGAAGTCGCAGATTCAGTATTGCGATCGCTTTTTGATACCTGTATGCCCGTCTTTTTTAAGCATTTCCCCTCCCTGCTTGCACCCTACGAATGGGTACTAACAGAAACAGACCATACAGCCGAAGGGCCGCGGGATTTAATGAAGATTCAGTACGACTTACCTCAAGCAATGCTGAATCCGATGTTAGGCGATGGAAAACTTATTTATCCTAAATACAGCATGGGATTGTGGGAAAAAGGAGCAGCCAACCTTGAACAAGCGCAAATGCAGATGATTGATGATGTGATTGAGAAGCTAGAGATTCAAGATGGCGACAATATTTTAGACTTTGGTTGCGGCTGGGGTTGCGTTCCCAATTACATTCTTTCCAAATTCCCCAATGTCCAGTTTACTGGCATTAACCTCAGCCACCACCAATGCGAGTATATGCGTCAGAAGATGCAAGACCCCGAAAGCTACCTTAGTTCAGGTCGATTTACCCTATATGAAGGCGATTTGAACGACGCCAACTTCGAGACAAAATTTGACAAAATTCTCTCCATCGGAGTTTTTGAGCATATAGGCAATTTAACGAAAGCTTTCCAAAAGCTAGAATCTTTCCTGAAGGATAACGGCAAAGTTTTCATTCACATCATCACAGTTCGCACTCCCAACAATATATCCAGCGTTTTCACCCACAAATACATTTTTCCCCACGGCCGTTACTGGAAATATGATGCAATTCCCAGCCACAACAAAGACCTCAAGACCATTAAAAGATGGTATCTCAACGGATACAATTACTCCACAACGTTTGCTAACTGGTTGAAAAACTTTGACGATTCTCAGGAAATAGTCAAAGATTTGGACTACGGCATCGACTCTGCCAAATTTCGCCGCATCTGGCGGTTTTACTTGATTTGGTTTGTGTCTAATTTCGCGAGTTGCGAGGGCGAATATAACGGCAACGGTCAATATTTAATGGTTCGTGCCTAACCGCTAATGAGTAGACTCAGCTCAAAAAACCGAACTCCCCGAACCCCGACATCTCAAAGAAGTCGGGGTTCTTGAGTGCGAGCTACTTATCGGGAGGATGAAACCTTTCAACATAGATTTAGGGCGATCGAGAAGTGTTGCCTTCTTTTGAGGAATTTTTCTGAGCTTTAAAAAATCCGGAATAAGATTATCGATCGGTGAATAAGACCTATATCAAGCGTGAGCCTGCACAATACTTTTTAAATTCCATCCTCGATCGGTAGTGATGATCTCCGATATTTTACTACAAAAAGAGAGTTGATTTATACAATGGTAGACAATATGAAACCTTCTCTTCCTCAAGACGACCCGAACCAAAAACAGCGTCGCGATTCCTTGAATCGGCAGCAACAAGCTTATCAGTTTGACTTTGAGAGTTTATCACCTTTGGCATTATTGAAAGATGTGCCACCAGTCGAGAACTTTTCGAGCAAGTATATTGGAGAGCGGATACTAGCAACATCGGAACTTCCAGGAAATATGCTGGCGGCCGATTCGAGAAGTTTTCTCGATCCTCTCGACGAGCTCCAAGACTATGAAGATTTCTTTACTCTGCTGCCGCTACCTGCTGTTGCCAAAATCTACCAAACCGATCGCTCTTTTGCAGAACAGCGCCTGTCTGGAGCAAATCCGATGGTGCTTCGTTTGTTAGATGCCGGCGATCCTCGGGCGCAAACACTGGCACAAATTTCCAGCTTTCACCCGTTATTCGATCTGGGCCAAGAGTTGCAGCAAAAAAACATTTACATTGCCGATTATACGGGTAGCGACCAACACTATCGCGCGCCTTCAAAAATAGGAGGCGGCAGCTATGAAAAAGGCAGAAAATTCTTGCCAAAACCGCGAGCTTTTTTCGCTTGGCGGTGGACGGGAATTCGCGATCGCGGTGAACTGGTGCCGATCGCCATTCAACTAGATCCGACCCCAAATAGCCATCTTTACACCTCGTTCGATCCTCCTGTGGATTGGCTGTTTGCGAAACTCTGCGTGCAAGTAGCAGATGCCAATCACCACGAAATGAGTTCGCATTTAGGTCGAACTCATTTGGTGATGGAACCAATCGCGATCGTCACCGCCCGACAGTTGGCTAAAAATCACCCCCTTAGCCTGCTGCTGAAACCGCACTTTCGGTTTATGTTGACTAACAACGAGCTGGCGCGTTCTTATTTGATCGCTCCGGGCGGGCCAGTCGATGACTTGCTAAGCGGTAGCTTGCCAGAGACAATGGAAATAGCTAGAGAGGCTTGCAGTAACTGGAGTCTGGATCAATTTGCCTTCCCAACCGAACTGAAAAATCGGGGCATGGACGATCCAAATCAACTGCCTCACTATCCTTACCGAGATGATGGATTGCTGCTGTGGAATGCGATCGAAACCTTTGTCTCCGCCTATCTCAAACACTTTTACCCGACGCAAGAGGCGATCGCAGAAGATGTGGAACTGCAAACCTGGGCACAAGAATTAGCCTCTGATAACGGCGGTAAAGTCAAAGGAATGCCCAGCAAAATCGACACAGTTGAACAATTAATTAAAATTGTCACAACTGTAATTTTCACCTGCGGCCCGCAGCATTCAGCAGTCAATTTTCCCCAGTACGAATACATGGCTTTTGCCGCCAATATGCCCTTGGCAGCCTACCGGGACATTCCCAAAATTACCGCTTCTGGCAATCTCGAAGTGATTACAGAAAAGGATATTTTACGGTTGCTTCCTCCGTACAAACGAGCGGCTGAACAACTGAAAATTATGTTTACTTTGTCAGCTTATCGATATGACCGTTTGGGTTATTACGATAAATCTTTCCGAGAACTCTACCGGATGAGCTTCGACGAAGTTTTTGCGGGAACCCCGATCCAACTTTTAGCCAGACAGTTCCAGCAAAATTTGAATATGGCAGAACAAAAGATTGATGCTAACAATCAAAAACGAGTAATTCCTTACATTGCTCTCAAGCCTTCGTTGGTACTCAATAGCATCAGTATGTAGGAGTGTATTTTTGGGGCAGGCGAGACGCCCAACCCCTACTCCCCACAAAAAAATTCATTCTTGGTGGAACAGGCCCAAAAGCCTGTTCTTCAGCATAATTCAAGATGTTAGTTGCAATGCGAATTCTCAGCTTTTATAGTCTTCAACAATCGAGCAATTTACAGACATTGTTCCAGAGGAATCAGTGAAGGTAACTTCATCTTGATAATGCCGGGGTGTTTCCACCAGCAACCGCCAAGCGTCGCCAGCATTGATTAAATTCATGCGATCGGGATAGTGAATTTGCAACAACTCTTGCACCATCGGATAATAGTCTGAGTTGATGCTGGGGAAAATATGATGTTCTGTGTGGTAAGAAAAATTCAAGTGCAGCAGGTCAAATATTTTAGGAACCCGCACAGAAGCACTGTTGATCAGCGGGTCATTAATGGCGGTCATCCGGCAACCCATGTGGTTGGTATAGATGTAAAACATTGCGCCTGCATGACCAATTGCGATCGGCAAAAAGTAGGCGAGGGCGATTTTGAGCGGATGAAAATTTAGGTAGAATAAAATGCTCGCATGAATTGTTAAAATTCCTACACATTCAAATGCGATTGTCAATCTATCTTTAAGACTAACTGTAAAGGCAGCAGGTACGTAATCAACAGATTTATCGTTAAATAACAGTACCGAGGTGAGATTGCGGAAATTATGCACTAACCACGAACCCGCCATCCCTACAATTAACCACACCGGGTTGACTTCCACCGACGGGACAAACAAATTTTGAATCCATTTTCCCCAAGTATCTGGTTGCTGGTACAGATAGTTGCGATCGGGGTCTGCCAAAGAATTCGTGTTATTGTGATGTACGAGGTTGTGCAGATTTTTCCACTGAGTAGGTGGCATAAACAGCATACTTAGTCCCAAAAAGGCGATCGGATAAGTGAGGCGCGACTTTTTCTGAACGCTACCGTGCATCAAATCGTGGGAGCTAAATAGCAAAACTATGATACTATTGCCCATGATGACGGCTAAAGGTAAGTAAAGCCCTAAAAGATAGACAGGCCAGCGATCGAGATTATCGGCAATTCCCCATCCTAACAATAAAATCCCGATATTTATCAGCAGTATCCCTAACTTGCTGGAATTCGCTTCAAAGGCTTCTGATGGCAGCAGCGGACGCAATTTTTTAACATATACCGAGTGGTGAATTAGCGTTTCTTTGCCTAAAGTCGGCGTTGCCGTCTTGTCTAGAGTATTGAGTGATTTTTCTGATTTCATGCGATCGCTAAGAGGATTTTGAGGTGACTTAATAAGTTTCTAAATTGAATTAGATCCCGTACCAGATTTTAGATTGAACCCACACATAAATCCGGCGGCTTATTGTTGTCAGGATGCGGAGATTTTATCTGTCTCCACTGCGGCTATCCGGGAGCTTGCGATCAAATTGCTTGAGAGCGAGGCGGCCTGATTGTTCTACCAAGATATTATTGTATCCTATAAAAACATTTTTGGAACAACAATTAAAGGCTTACGCATCGATAATAGTCTCCCACTTTTTAGTTGGGTTTAATCCCAATAACCAATCCTAAATAATCTATAGCAATCCTAAATTATTTGTGTAATTATTGTAGGGACTCTCCCCACGCCCGATTGCCCCGATGCAGGCTGGGGTAGGCACTATTAGCACGACCCCTACATATTTTTAGGAGCGCGAATTAAATAACTTACAATGGGAGCATCTCATTGAAAGCAGGCAAGCTAGAAATTGGAGTTTTGAGGCAGGAGGCAGGAGGGAAGAAGGAAGAGGAAGAAGGAAGAGGAAGAAGGAAGGAGCCAGAAGAAGTGTTTTTACAAATATGAGATGCTCCCCTTACAATTTTTATTGTTATTGTGGGATGGGCGTCCCGCCCGTCATGAGTGGACGGGCGGGACGCCCATCCCACTTTCAAGAGTGCAAGTTATTTAATACTCATTCCTTACTGATGCGAGGATTGCTATATACAGCGGATTCCAGGTTTATAAAGTACACCCCAGAAACCGGGTTTCTTCTGGATTTCTCGCCAGAAACCGGTTTTATTCAAGAAACCCGGTTTCTCTGTACTTCACTTACCTGGAAAGTGCTGTAAGATTAAAAAAGTCCGTTTCCCTGAACAATTTCTTTAATTGTCGTCAGCGTATCTAACCCGATCAATCCCCGACGATAACCTTTTTGGTTGGACATTCCCAAAAATATCGCATCTCCCCGATTTTGATAGCGCCAAAATCGAGGCGAGGCATTAATAAAAGTTGAGGCGCTGTTAACATCTAGAGCAAATTGGCGACTTTCTAAGTAAGATTCAGTGGCAATACAGTCAGCGTGACCGCTGCTGTAGCGGTTGATCCAGCCGATCGCAATCTCTAAACTATCGACAACTTTAAACGCTATGGTTTTGTTTAAATACGGTTGAGTCCACTCGTATGTTTCAGCCAGCTTCAAGTCTGGGAAATCTGCGACGAGATCCGCATCGCCGCTAATTTGAAAGCCTTTTTCTTTTAAACTGTTCCACAGCCTGACTAAGGAAGAAGGCTTTTGGTTGCGATCGATCAGCACTTTCTCGATCGCATTAACAGGATCGGGAACGCTTTGATGGCTGTCCAAAATCATCCACCTTGCCATCTCCAAACTGCCAGTCGGCGACCAATAAAGGTAACAATTTCCCATTGCCGACCTCAAAACTGGTGCTGTACACAGCCTTACCACCTGCTGCACCAAACTTGGTCTACCGTAGGGAATAATTAAATTGAGATATTGGTCTTGAGTGACCAATTCTCTGATCGAAGCGCCCCGATCCGGCGGCAGTACCTGCAAACATCCCGATGGCAAACCGACCTCATCGATCGCCGACACCAAAGCTTCCCCAATTACAGCATTAGTTTGCCAGCTTTCGCTGCCGCCTTTAAGAATCAAACTGTTAGCGCTTTTGAGAGACAAACCCGCGGCGATCGCCCCCAACTCTGGAAACGCCTCGTAAATGAGAGCGATCGCCCCCAGCGGTAGCGACTGACAGTACACCTGACACCGATCGACCTGATAAGAAGCATTGATCACCCTGCCGATCGGATCTGGCATTTCCCCCAACCGTTCCAGAATTTGCACAGTTGTCTTGATCCGTTCCGGCGTCAGCTTCAGCCACTCCACAATCAATTCGGGAATCGCCATGTCCCGACTCGCTTCTAGATCCAGAGTATTTGCTTCTAAAATGTCATTTTGTCTGCGTTTCAGCGAGCCCGCCATCGCCTGCAAAGCTGCCGCGCGATCGGCACTTTTTGTCGCCGCCAACTCCAAAGAAGCTTGATAAGCGCGGCGCGCGACATTTGCCGCATCTGATGAATGACTAAAATCCTGTATTATCATCTAGCTAACGCCTATAAGCCAGCCATACCATCAGCGCCGGCAGCATTGCTAGCAGCACCGCGACCATTGCCCACAGAATAATATTCGGGCCCGGCGAGTGTAGCGCCAAGGGCAACCAAATCACTAGGGGCACCAATATCATACCCAAAGCCAGTGGCAAGTAATGGGCCTTCAAACCCGGATGCGCTCTGTTCCACTGGTGCCCCGTCCACCGCCAAGCCTGCTTGTAAGGATAGTTCGTTGATAGTTGCTCGATCACGTATCCACTTTCGTCCAATACAAATATTTGTTGACAGCGGTTGCAGCCAAAGGCTTCTGTCAACGTTATGGGAACTAGACGACCCCGGCGTCGGCAAGGACAGGGGTACTCATCGTTTAAGTCAATCTTGGGAGCTTTTTGAGATGGCACTAGCGATCGGATAAAAAAAGCGTTTTTGCAAAAATAATCGTTAACATATCCACTTAATCAAACTTGTCAATTCCGCCAAAGCGAGGCTTTCAACTGCCTGTTCCGAGATATTGCCCGATCGGCAATTTTGACTTGCAAGTTCTGCATTCAATCTTACCACTAACTTAGGTATTTTCAACCATCATTAGGACTATACCGAAAACTTTCTCGATATACTTTCCGGTTTCCTTGATTTTGTTTATCTTCTAAAGCGGGTGACGCGATTCGAACGCGCGACATTCACCTTGGCAAGGTGACGCTCTACCACTGAGCTACACCCGCATTTCCTGCGGTATTAACAATATTGTCTCAATTCTCTAAATTTGTCAAGTCTTTTTAGTAAGTTTTTTTTTCACAAACCCAGTAAACCCCCCAAACCCACTCCCCACCTGCAATTTCAGCAGCCCGACCGTTAACCAAATCAGTAATTGCCGTGAAAATTGACCGCCATCCGCCCACGGCAAAGCTACAATCAAGCTGGAATTGTGGGAGAACACTGTCATGTCAGATTTAAATCGCGGAATCATGAAGTTCAAGGGAGCTGACAGTCCTATAGCGATCGCCATTTCGGCGATTGTCATTGCCGGCGGAATCGGCTTCTTGATCTGGTGGGCGCTGCAATCAGCCTACACCTTCAGCTAACAGACTACTCAAACGTAAAACTTATCAGGCATTGCTCAGAAGGCAGAATTTAAGAAAAATTCTGTCTTTTGCATTTTTTTGCCCTTAGTCTTGAATTTATTGCCCAGGAATGCGGCTCCATTGCTGACGATCGAATGATTGCCATAAATCACCCGATCGGGCGAGTCGCTAGCACGATCCAAGATGACAAGCGAATTTCAAAGGTGGTACCCGCCACGTGATTTAAGCTGCTACGCAGCTAAACCGGATAAAATAGCATTGCCTTTATTTTTGATTTTTCGATCCCATTTAATAACCAGT
>NZ_JAUBRP010000119.1:0-12923 GCF_036701935.1 Microcoleus sp. M2_D5
CGTCTTTTAAGGACGGGCGGGACGCCCATCCCACAATAACAATTAAAATTGTAAGTTATTTAATTCGCGATCCTAAGTTGCATAGTTCTATTAGAGAGAATTTAACTGAGGCTTTTGTTTAGTGTAACATTTTTGGGTAAGCTTTTTAAGGTTGACTTTGTTTAGGGGGTTTTTGAGATTCTTGGTTTGTGGTATGAATTGTTGGTAAACTCGTCCGCACACAGCCGATCGCCTAGATTGATCTGATATGCGATTGCATCCCAAAAATGTAGATTCGGATTTGCCGCCAAAGTGGGGGCGGGTTTTCGAGATTTTTGGTCTGAGGCGATTATGGTTGGTGAACCCGCCCCTACGGTAATTTGGGGAAACACGCTTATTTTCTAGTTACCAAAACCCAATCGTCCGCTGTTTTCACAATCTCAGCATTCTGCAAACCTAAATGTTTTAAAACAGGTTTTTCTAACAGAAAATAAGGTTGAGGGAGAGTTTGCCATTTCTGTTTGAGCGTCGGCGCGTCGGCGACAATAACTTGGCGTTGACTGTAAAAATTCAGCGATGGACGGCCCAAGCGGTGAGAAGTAAACACCTGCTGACCGGCGGGAGTTCCTGTGCGGACAATTTCGGCGATCGGCTTAACCGGATAATCCTCCGCCAATTCCCAAACCCAGTTATCTGAAGCCACCAATACCAACAGCGTCAGGTAAGTTCCCCAAATTAAAACTAATATAAACTGTCGGTCTTTGCGGTGCAGCAACACGGCCGCCATTGTCATTGTCAAAGCTACAAACATCAGCATTAACTGCAAATCTCGCTCTGGAGGCGCAATTTGTCCCCCGATCCATACCCAGCCACTGAAGTACACGCAACCGACGACAGCAACTATAGCCAGCACTGCCAAAATCGCGGGATGAGGCAGCAAAGAAATAGCATCAAAACGTTCTTCTGCTTCCTCTTTGACGGGTTCTGGCGGCAGCCACAGTTGCTCCCAAACTTCAGCGAGATAACTGCCAACAGCAAGAGCAAAAGCTGGATAAATTGGCAAAACATACCACGGCAATTTAGTAGTCATCACAGAAATAGCCAGCAGATATACTCCTGTCCAAACCAATACTAATTTTGGCCCGGCAAAATTGCGATTTTCCCAACTCAGGCGCAGCCCTTGTAGCCAAAATAACTGCCACGGCCAAGCTAATTTTAAAATTTCTAAAAGATAATACCAAGGCGGGCCTCTGTGACTGCTTACAGGTTCCGAAATGCGCCGGAAAGATTCGTTAATTAAATTAGTGTGGATGAAATATTGGCCGTAGTGCAGCCATTGGGCAAAATACCAAGCAGCTACTGGCAATGTTCCGATCGCCAATCCGCCCCAAAGATACCCAGAAGTGAGGAGTCGCGGGGTATCCCAAACCAAAAAAATACAGCCAACAGCACCCAGCAGCAGCCCCAACATGACGCCCTTAGTCAGGCAAATGAGTCCGAACCCAATCCCCGCGCCCAAAGCGTAGCGCAAGTCGCGGCGCGATCGTAGCAAACACCACATCGCCCCCAGCAAAAAACACAAAACTGCTCCATCCAACATCGCCAAACGTCCGTGCCGCACCACCGGTAACAGCGTCAGATACACGAGGGCAGAAAAAATGGCGATCGAGCGTCTAGGAAACAACTCCCTGCCAATGGCGTAAAGCAAGGGCACTGAAGCCGCCGTCAGCATCGCCGGTACCAACCTCGCCGTCAATTCGCTGACACCGCCGACGGCAAAACAGAGCCCGATTAGCCAGTGTACCAGCGGCGGTTTGTTGAAATAAGGCATAGAGTCGATCGTCGGATACAGCCAATTTAAGTTGCCGCGCCAAATTTCGCGACTTACCTGCGCTGCAATGCCTTCATCCCAATCCCGCAAAGCCACGCCGCCCAGATTCAGCCCGAAAATCAGCACTGCAGCCAACAGAAAAGCCAGCATCCACACTTTGTCTGTAAAGCTGTCATTCCAGCGATTTTTCGGTTTGCGGCCAAGGAATGGAAAGATTTCTGACATAAGTTAAGAGAGTTTTGAGCGTCCCAAACTGAGGGTAAACTTAGACAGCAGTTATTTGCGACTAGGAAAATACCATGAACTTGCCTGTAATTATAGATATTATCATTGGCTTAGTATTTATCTACCTGACTTTAAGCTTGCTAGCTTCGGAAATTCAGGAACTGATTGCTACTGTTTGGCAGTGGCGGGCGGAACATTTAAAGAAGTCGATCGAAGTGCTGATTTCTGGCGGCAGCGAAGGTGCGAAAGATCCCCTGCAATTTAAGCGAGTCGGACAGTTAGCCCATGCGATTTACGCCAATCCGATTATCAAAGATTTGAATCAGGGAGCGAAAGGGCTGTTATCAGAGGGATTCCGCTCTGTTACGCACCGCATGGGGGATTTGTACCACGGAGTTACGGGTACTAAAAATGTTTTCGGCAATAAATCCAGCGGGCCTTCTTATATTCCAGCCGAGTGTTTTTCGGCTAGCCTTTTGGAGACTTTAAAGGTTTCTAGTTTGCTCAGCTCTATCTCTAAAACCAGATTGGAAAGATTTAAAGATTTACAGTTGGCACAAATTCAACATATTGGAGCGAATCTGAGTTTACAGGATACTATTAAACCGATTATTGAGCAAGAATTTAGGTGGCTGACTGCGGAGTTCAATCGAGTTGTTGAAGATTATCAAAACAATTTAGCAAGTTTGAACAACAGCTTAGATCGAATGTCGGAAAAGCTAGAATTTTATATTAAGGATTCTCAGGTTTATCTACCAGAAACTGAGCAAGGAGGGAGAGAATTTCAGAGGCAGATGGCATTTGTGAAGGCTCGTTTTGACAGCAAAATTGAGCGGGTGGCGCTGCTGGGGCAACTGCAACCGAGTTTCAGCAATCTGTTAAATACTGTTAAAAAAAGTCAAGATACGGTAGTAGAAATTATGGATTTAAAAGAGGAGAGTCCGATTTATCAACAAATTCAAGAAACCTTGGACAGTATGCCAGAATCTTTGAAACGCAGCCTTTATATTTTAGCGCAGCGCGCTGAAAAAGGTGGCGGAGATACTCAAGAGCAGTTGCAGCGGTTTCAGAAAGAAATTGAAATTTGGTTTGACCAATCGATGGAGCGTGCTTCTGGTGTTTACAAGCGGAATGCCAGAGGGGTAGCGATTTTGCTCGGAACTGCGATCGCTGTTGCTGCTAATGCTGATAGCATTAATATTATTAATCGCTTGTCGAAGGATTCGATGTTGCGATCGACTGTTAATTTGTACGCTGAGCAGTTGGTGGAAAACAATGCTAAGACTAAATCAAATAATTTGACCAGTCTGACAAAAGTTCAACAGGATGTCGATCGAGCTTTGGATCGGGTAGCTTTGCCTTTTGGATGGAGCGAACAGAACAGTTTAGAACGAGATAAGCAGGGGAATTTATTGTGGCAGGCTTTGATGGCAAAATTGTTTGGTTGGATATTGAGTGGGGTAGCTATTTCTATGGGGGCTGGTTTTTGGTTTGAGGCGCTCAACAAGATTATTAATATTCGCAATGCAGGGAAAAAACCGCCATCTTCCACAGAATCTTGAGGGGTGCAGTTGCGAGGCCAATCTACTAAGTGTCATACCGTTTTAGATTTTAGATTTTACATGGGGGAATGACTCGATACTATCGAGGTTTCAAGCACGGGCTTATATCATGTCCGGTCGTGCGACCGCGATTGTTGTAGGGGCGGGTTCACGAACAATACCTGCCAATAATTGACAATCTCAAAAACCCGCCCCGACCAGGATATTATGGTTAATCGCTCGGAGATGATATTACAGTTGGATTCTTGTGTGAAAGTGGGATCGCGGATAGGATACCGGATCGATCGGTAATAGCGCGTTTGCCGGAAGTAAGGGAAAACACGCAGAATATAAATTCCGTGCGATCGCGGATGGCACTGCTGCAGAAATAGGGCAAACTGATAGATAGGTTAAATAAGAATGGGCGAAACAAACAAGGTCGCTGGCAGTTTCAGAAGCTCTGAATCCTAGGCTGTATCTACCGCTAAACTCACTTTTGGAGGACGGAATATGTTCACTTCTTTAAGGGAAACGACTCCCGCCTCGGAATACGCAAATCCCCCATCCAAAAGCTTTGTATTCAAGGACTCCAGCATCCATGAAGGTGGATATTTTGTTTCCAGAATTTTGCCTGGGGAATCTGAGTGCATTGAGAAAATGACCTCCACACTTCAAAAATCTGCCTCTATCCTTAGAGAGATTGACAAAGTTCGCACAACTTCTGAGGGCAGCTCGAACCAACTGCAATTAGGCTTTGTTCTCCTCAGTTCAGATTACCTGGAACCATACAAAAGTCAATTGCCAAAATCGCATATTTCTCTGACTCCAAACAGCGGACTTGGTTCGTGTTATGCCGATCGACATTGTGATAAGCTGTGGAGCATTTAAAATGGTATTGTATGGTGCGTCAGTTTTAAAGCGTTTTCCATGTAGAGTCAGTGTTCGCTTCGCTTCGCACCCGGAGCGGCCTTGGTTGGTGTTATCCCGATCGACATTGTGATACACTCAACAACGGCGGTGGGCGCGATAAGCCAATTGATTTACCGTGAGGGGTTGCACTTAATATTAGACCGTTTTGACTGTTAGTAAATGCGACCAAACGTCCTGGTAATAAGTATTTTGGTGTATCGCAAAGCTAGCCGCTTCAAAGCATATAGAATTATTAAAAATCTACATAATTCAGTTTTACATTAGATGAAATAGAGCTAGGTAAACTGTAGTGCCTTGTGCCTGTACGTAAAATATCACACTCAAATAAAAATTACTAAATATAATTCAGAGGAGTTATTATCGGGGGAATTACCTCCGCCATTTCCGAATACCTGAAATTCGGCTACTGTTAGCAAAATAATGTCGCAAAAATTTGAGGGTACAACCTAGATTGATTTATTTTCATATGTGGGATAAATGTTGCAATATCTGCCTATCGGTAGAGGTGATAATTTCCCTTATGGTAAATAGGTTACAGGTAAATGTGGGTCAAAATAAATCAATAAAAATATTTAAAAAAAAGCACAATATCTCAATTTGGTGTTAAGATATAGTCAAATAAGCCTGATGAGATAACTCCGGGGTGTATCTACTAATAATGCCCTTAATGGAGTCTCCAATATGAGTTCTACATTCGCTCAAGTTAACTCACAATCTGCTTTGGAAAAACGGCCACTGCGCTCCTTAGTCTTCATTGACTCCGGCGTGGAAGATTACGAGTCAATTACAGCGGGAGTGCTGCCGGGACAGCAGGTAGTAATACTCGATCGCACCAAAAACGGCATCGAAAAAATCACCTCCGAGATGGAAAAATACGCCTCTACTAACGGGGCGATAGACTCGGTTCACATTATTTCTCACGGCAGTTCTGGCAGCCTACAATTAGGCAATACCGCTCTGGGTTCAGATAACATAGAGCAATACAAAAGCCAGTTGAAAAAGTGGCAAACTTCACTAGCCCCAGAAGCAGACATCATGCTGTACGGCTGCGATGTTGCAGGCGGTACAGGTGCTAATTTCGTCGATCGATTCAGTCAATTAACCGGGGCTGACGTTGCGGCCTCTACCAACATAACTGGCAGTGGCGGCGACTGGAATTTAGAATTTGCTAAGGGTCAAATTGAAACTCCCTTAGCCTTGGGGCCCGATGCGATGGCAAATTACCAAGGTGATTTAGCTACGATCGTAGTAGCCAACAATAGCGATAGCGGGCCGGGTTCATTAAGGGCTGCGATCGCCACCGCTGTTGCCGGCGATATCATTACCTTCGCTCCAGGTTTAGCCAACCAAACCATTACCCTCACCAGCGGTCAACTCGATATTCCCGTTGGCAAAAACATCACCATAGACGGCGCCGCCGCACCCGGTTTAACCATCAGTGGCAACAACGCATCCCGCGCCTTTTTTGTCAGCGCCAACGTTGCGACTGCTACGAATTTTACAGTCAAAAACCTCGCTATTATCAACGGTAAAACGGTGGATAATGGTGGGGCGATCGGTACACAAGACGAAGTAACGATGACCGTAGAAAACGTTCAGTTTACCAACAACGTGGCTGATAAAGGCGGCGGTGCAATCTTCAGCGGCTGGAACAACACCCTGACCGTTACCGACAGTAAATTCACCGGAAATAAAGCCACTGCAACCAACGATGAACGTGGCGCTGGCGGTATTGCTTTTGTAAGTAATAAAAACCTCACCGTTGTTAACAGCGACTTCACCAACAACTTAGGAATTAATGGTGGGGCAATTAACAGCCTAAACGGCAAGTTAACAGTTGAAAACTCGCGATTCATCGGCAACGATACCACCTCCGGCCAGTTCGCCCCAAACGATCCCAATGGCAATTCTTTTTTAAGGGGTTTCGGCGGGGCAATTTACACAGACCGCGCCAGTTCTACTGACGAGCCTTCCGGCACAATTAAAATCAGCAAAAGCGTATTCCAAAACAACAAAGGGCGAGGCGAAGGCGGAGCAGCTTATCTGTTTACCGGCACCCAAGATAGCGTAAGTATTGCAGACAGCACCTTCCAAAATAACGAAATTCTGGCGCTACCCAACGGTGGAAATGATGGAAACGGTGGTGGGGTAACGATTTTGAGCGACAGCACCAACCAGGGATTGACCATTGCCAACACCACCTTTGCGGGCAACAAAGCCAATAATCAAGGTGGCGGGCTGTGGATGCGAAATGTCCCTACTACGATTACTAACAGTACGTTTTCTGGCAACTCCACGGCGTTTGCTGCTGGTGATTTCAACAAACTCGGCGGTGCAATGACTCTTGGTGCACCCACAACCATTCTCAACACGACGATCGCCGATAATTCTGCAGGCTGGGTTGGTGGAGGTATCTTCGCCAATGCCAATAATGTCACCCTCAAAAACACGATTCTTTCCAACAATACAGCGGCTAACGGAGGAAACCCTTGGGGCATTCAGCAACACGTCACCGCCCAATATAGCGATCGAGGAGGGAATTTTCAGTGGCCGGCCAAAAACCCCAATGACGGAAGCGATGTCAATGCGACGGCAAGTGTGACGATCGCAGACCCCTTACTTGGCCCTTTGCAAAACATCAACGGCGCTTTAGTCAGGCCGCTGCTGACAGGAAGTCCGGCAATTGATAAAGGGATTGCCACCGACGCACCTGCTACGGATCAGCGAGGCCTGACTCGCCCTCAAGATGGCGACAGCATTCCAGGTGCGATCGTGGACAGCGGCTCTTTTGAATTGGGAGGTAGTGTCGTCCCAGTGCCAACACCGACTCCGGCGCCGACTCCGACGCCGACTCCGGCACCTACTCCCACACCGGAACCGACTCCAACTCCCACACCGACTCCGACTCCAACTCCCACACCGACTCCGGCGCCTACTCCCACGCCGGAACCGACTCCAACTCCCACACCGACTCCGGCGCCTACTCCCACACCGGAACCGACTCCAACTCCCACACCGACTCCGGCGCCTACTCCGACGCCCGCGCCGACTCCGACTGAGACTCCGACACCCACACCGACTCCGGCGCCTACTCCGACTCCGGCGCCTACTCCGACGCCCGAACCGACTCCCACACCGACTCCGGCGCCTACTCCGACGCCCGAACCGACTCCGACTCCCACACCGACTCCGGCGCCTACTCCGACGCCCGAACCGACTCCGCCGCCGACACCAACTCCCGCACCGACACCAACTCCGGCCTCGGATGGTTCCCTGCTCGATAGCCTCAACGCCCCGCAACTCGACTCGGCCACCATCACCCCCAACCCCGTCCAACAAACAATCAACGGCGGTAACGATGCCGATTTCATCATGGGCGGTGGCATCAACGAGTCGATTAACGGACAAGTCGGCAACGATATTCTTTACGGCATGGGCGGCAATGACAACATTGACGGCGGTGCAGATAACGACTCAATCTTCGGCAATGGAGGCAGCGATTTCATCTCTGGCGACGCTGGCAACGATACCATCTACGCAGGCAAAGATAATGACACTGTGGTTGGTGGTGAGGGCGACGACTTGTTGAGGGGAGATTTAGGCAATGATACAGTTGCCGGCGGCTTTGGCAACGACACTATTTTTGGCGGTAAAGATGACGATATCTTGCTGGGTGAAGATGGAGACGACTACATTTTAGGCAACTTGGGAAATGACACAATTAATGCTGGAAATGGCAACGATATTGCCTTTGGCAATGAAGGTGCAGACCTGATTTTTGGCTTATTGGGAAATGACACGCTTTACGGCGGCAAAGAAAACGACAGTCTCAATGGCGGTGAGGGCAACGACTTGCTGTTGGGCGGCAATGAAAACGATGTGCTGTTCGGCGACATCGGTAACGATACCCTGTACGGCGGCAAAGCTAATGATATTCTCAGCGGCGGTGCTGGGGAGGATTTCCTTTCCGGGGATGTTGGGGACGATACATTGACTGGTGGTTCGGGAAATGATGTGTTTTTCCTCAATCAAAGTTCGGGTAGCGACATGATTAATGATTTCCGCAAGGGAGAGGATTTAATTGGGTTGAGTTCTGGTTTGAGTTTTAATCAACTCACTATTACTTCCAGCAACAATCAGACTTTGATTACTGTGACGGATACCAATCAATTGTTGGCGAAGCTTAACGGTATTACCCCCGGTATTCTCACCGCTAGCGATTTCACTCAGGTAACAATCTAGCTGGCTGGGCTAGGGTGCGCCATCAGCAGCCCGCCCGCTTAGAAGTGGTGAAGAAAGCTCTCAAACTCCTGAAATTTGGTGGATGACGTTAGCGCGGCCCGCCCCTACGGGGGCTACGCCAACGAAGAGGAGCGATCGATCTGATTCTTTTCAAGTGCGATCGGTAATAAATCTTGTTTATTGCCGATCGCCCACACCTAGAATGAGACACACTCGTCTATTGCAATCCTGAGCTGGCTAGCCATAAGTAGCGGCAGAATAAAGCCTGCTTTCTCAACCAATAATTTTCAGATTTGTGGGAAGTTTTTTACAGATAGGAAACAATTTAAATTAATCAAATTTTTAGGCAATTTTCCTGGTTTTATCTAATGTGAATGTATCAGGTACTAGCTAGAGCAATTCTCAGGAACTCAGAACCACATAAAAGATTTTCTGAATCTTACCTGACCGAGGATTCCCAATGGTTTGATGCACTACGTCTCTGGCTAATGGCGTGCATAGCAAATCTACCTATAGAGGTTCCCGTGCCTGACTATTTACATTACATCCTCTGCATTTAATTGCTAAAAAAAACGCAGGTTTTACACAGAAAAAGCTGATTATGGATCGAAGTATCGGGTTTAACTTAGGGATAAAATTCAAGTTTTTCCCTAACTTTTAATGTCCCCGATGGATTACCGAGTTTTTAATTCTGCCTACTGCCTTCTGCATCTCTAGCCTTCTGCTTTCAAGGTGAATCTACCAGCAAATAGTAAACATTCTCATGGGTATGCCAAATGAGTTCAACTTTTGCCACCAACATGGATTCACAATCTGTTCTCCACAATGCTGGTTCTAAATCTATTGTCTTCATTGATTCCGACTTAGATGACTATCAAACTCTTGCCGGTGGCGTGCTTCCCGGTGCAGAGATCGTCATTTTAGATAAAAATGGTAACGGAGTCGAGCAAATTACTGCGAAACTGCAAACAATTTCGGCTGCGGGGGAAACTGTAGACCAAGTTCACGTTTTTTCTCACGGCAATTCTGGCAGCTTGCAGCTAGGTTCTGCAACGTTAAATGCGGATAATTTGCCGCAATATGAAAGCCAGTTGCAAGGGTGGCGAAATGCGCTAAGCGACCAAGCAGATATTGTGATTTACGGTTGCGATGTTGCTGCGGGTTCGGGAAGCAATTTTGTCGATCGCCTGGGCGAGTTAACCGGGGCTGATATTGCGGCATCTAGCGATCGCACTGGCCGCAGTGGTAACTGGAATTTGGAGTTTGCCAAGGGTGATATTGAAGCACCGCTAGCCTTGACTCCAGAGGCAATGGCAGATTATCAAGGGGCTTTAGCAACTATTACCGTTACCAACAATAATGATAGCGGGCCGGGTTCATTGAGAGATGCGATCGCCTCCGCTGCAGCCGGCGATACCATTGAATTTGCCTCCACTCTTGCGGGCCAAACAATTACCCTCACTTCTGGTCAACTTGTCATCAACAAAAACTTGACAATTGATGCAGTTGGTGCAGCTAATTTAACCATCAGTGGCAACAATACCTCGCGGGTCATCCTCACAGAAGGTTCGACCAATGTTACTCTAAAAAACCTGATTGTTGCCAACGGCAAAGTTTCTGGAACAGATCAGAATAGTGAGGCAACTAGCGCCGGTGGTGGCATTCAAACAGGAGGTAGCAGCACTTTAACTTTAGAAAACTGCCAAGTCAATAATAATGTTGCCGGTTTTGGTGGCGGCATTTACACGGGTTTCCGCAGCACGACGACTGTAATTAACAGCAAGTTTAGCGGCAATGACGGTTCGCTAGCGGATGATACCGAACGCGGTGGCGGCGCGATCGCCACTAAAAGCGGCAGTGTTCTGACTATCAAAGATAGCGAATTTACCAACAACAAAGGCAGCTACGGAGGAGCTGTTAATAACCTGTTGGGCAGCATGACGATCGAAAACTCTAAATTCATCGGCAACCGCACAGATACAGGCGTTGGCGGGGCAGTTTACGTCGATGGCGCTAATGCTTCGGGGCCGAATGCAGCCCCCGGCCCAGTTGCCGGAACTATTGCTATCCGCAACAGCCTTTTTGATGGCAATATCGGGACTGGAGAAGGAGGTGCAGCCTTTCTGTTTGGTTATTTCCAAGACAAGGTGGTTTTGGAAAATAGCACTTTTATTAACAACCAAGCAGTCAAATATTCATCAGGTTCGGGAGGTTCGGGAGGCGGTGTTCGCCACGGTAATGCTGATTTGACAGTGACAAACTGCACATTCGCTAACAATAAAGCTGAAGACAACGGGGGCGGTTTGTGGTTGGGAGAAAATGGAAATGTCAGCATTGTCAACAGTACATTTTCCGGAAACAGCGCTGCTAAGCAGGGCGGAGCAATGCTTGTCGCTAACAGAGATTCCTTTTCGACTAACATCGTCAATTCGACTTTTGCGAAAAATACCGCTGAATTTTCTGGAGGTATTGGTACTTTTAACGACCCTGTGAAATCGCCAATTACTGTCAAGAATTCGATTTTTGATAGGAATACGGCAAGTAATCCTTTTAAAAATAGGCAGCACACTGGACGGGAGCTCATTGATGGGGGAAACAATCTTCAATTTCCCGCTAAACTGACCGTGGGAGATCCTAATGATAGTAATGTTACGGCAAGTATTACGATCGCCGACCCCTTACTCGGCCCTTTGGAAAATATTAACGGCGCTTTCGTGCTGCCGCTGCTAACAGGAAGTCCGGCAATTGATACCGGTACTGGTGCGGGCGCGCCGGCTGCGGATCAGCGCGGTGTGAGTCGCCCGGCTGATGGTGATAATAACGGAAGTGCGATCGTTGATATTGGCGCTTATGAATTTAACCCTACAGTCACGCCGACTCCGACTCCGACGCCCACTCCAACTGAGACTCCAACTCCAACTCCAACTCCAACTCCAACTCCAACTCCAACTCCGACTCCGACTCCAACTCCAACTCCGACTCCGACTCCAACTCCAACTCCGACTCCGACTCCCACGCCCACACCGGAACCGACTCCCACGCCCACACCGGAACCAACTCCCACGCCCACGCCAACTCCGGCTTCGGATGATTGCCTACTCGATAGCCTCAACCCTCCGCAACTCGACTCGGCCACCATTACCCCCAACCCCGTCCAACAAACAATCAACGGCGGCGACACTACCGATTTCATCATGGGCGGTGTCATCAACGAGTCAATTAACGGACTTACCGGCAACGATACTCTCTACGGCATGGGCGGCAATGACAACATTGACGGAGGCGCAGATAACGACTCAATCTTCGGCAATGAAGGCAGCGATTTCATCTCTGGCGACGCTGGCAACGATACCATCTACGCAGGCAAAGATAATGACACTGTGGTTGGTGGTGAGGGCGACGACTTGTTGAGGGGAGATTTAGGCAATGATACAGTTGCCGGCGGCTTTGGCAACGACACTATTTTTGGCGGTAAAGATGACGATATCTTGCTGGGTGAAGATGGAGACGACTACATTTTAGGCAACTTGGGAAATGACACAATTAATGCTGGAAACGGCAACGATACAGTGTTTGGAAATGAAGGTACAGACCTGATTTTTGGCGACATCGGTAACGATACCCTGTACGGCGGCAAAGAAAACGACAGTCTCGATGGCGGTGAGGGCAACGACTTACTGTTCGGCGGCAATGAAAACGATGTGCTTTGCGGCGACATCGGTAACGATACCCTGTACGGCGGCAAAGGTAATGATATTCTCAGCGGTGGCAGCGGTTCCGATTTCCTTTCCGGGGATGTTGGGGACGATACTTTGACGGGAGGTTCGGGAAATGATGTGTTTTTCCTCAATCAAAGTTCGGGTAGCGACATTATTAATGATTTCCGCAGGGGAGAGGATTTAATTGGGTTGAATTCTGATTTGAGTTTTAATCAACTCACTATTACTTCCAGCAACAATCAAACTTTGATTACTGTGACGGACACCAATCAATTGTTGGCGAAGCTTAACAATATTACCCCCGGTATTCTCACCGCTAGCGATTTTATTACTCTGTAGTTATTAAGCTGTCGCGCATCATTTGTGCATTTCTTACTCCCTCCCATTAGGAATGAGAATTAAATAACTTCCACAAGATTGTGGGATGGGCGTCCCGCCCGTCCTTTTTGGACGGGC
>NZ_JAUBRP010000120.1:0-12458 GCF_036701935.1 Microcoleus sp. M2_D5
TGAAAGCCCGCCCTTTCTGGGCGGGCTTTCAGGCCCATCCCACAAGAAAAAAGGGAAATTATTTAATTGACGATCCTTAGAAGACTCATCGGGGGTGAAAGCGCTCTTTTTTTACCATAAGATTACCGTAAGATTAAGAAATTTAGCAGACCTCGATCGCCCTTATTTTAATTTTGGCTAAATAAAATAAATTTGTTTCCTGAGATGTAAACTAGATATATCCAAAAATGAAGCTGAAATCCTTACTAGGGTTGAGTTGGTATCTAAATGCGCTCGATATCTGCAAAAAAAACTCGGCTTCAGGAAGCCGAGATCCCTCAGTACCGAGGATGTCTGCAATCAAAGGCCATCACTCATTAGACAAGATTGCAAAAATCCTTTTCATCAATTGATGGGCCCCAGAGCCCGTCCTAATTATTTTTGCAATCTTGTCTATTAATCGAGAGTGAAAACCCTGAGAGGAAATAAGGAATGAGAATTAAATAAAATCCACTTTTCATGTTTGTTGTGGGATGGGCCTGAAAGCCCGTCCTTAAAAGACGGGCTTTCAGGCCCATCCCACAAGAAAAAAGGGAAATTATTTAATTGACGATCCTAAGAGGTCGATCGCGATCGAGTGATGCGCCATTATTTGTTAACCTAGACTCCCCCCAGCGAGAACAAAAAATTTTATGGTCAAAGTCAATTAGCTTTGAGTCAATTGCTGATTTCCGAAGTTTTCGCTGCTTTACTTATTTTTCGTACCTGCGCGGCGTGTAAACCCAAACATCTCCATATTTGCGGGGAATAATCCGAGTTTGACTCGAACCGACAATCACTAAAGTTCTCATGTCTGCGTCTTGCGGCTGGAATTCGCCGAGGGTGCAAACCCGGACAGATTGGCCGGGGCGACCGAGGTTTCGCCCTAGTACGACGGGGGTTTTAGGATCGCGACTTTGCAACAAAATCTCGATCGCCCTTGCGAGTTGCCAAATCCGCTGTTTCGAGATGGGATTGTAAAATGCGATCGCGAAATCTGCGATCGCAGCGGCAGAAATCCGCTGTTCGATGACCTCCCAGGGCTTGAGAATATCGGAAAGCGAAATCGCGCAAAAATCGTGTCCGAGGGGTGCTCCGATCGCAGCAGCGGCCGCCTGCATGGCTGAAATGCCGGGTGCCACCCGAATATCGATGCCCTGCCATTCGGGTTTGGCTGTAAGTTCGATCGCCTCAAACACCGCCGCAGCCATCGCAAAAATACCCGGATCTCCCGACGAAACCACGGCGACAGATTTTCCCGATGCTGCTAAATCTAGGGCAAAACGGGCGCGATCGAGCTCTTCGCGGTTGTCGGAATCGTGCCGCTTTTGTCCTTCGCGCAGGGTTCCGGCTAAGTCGAGATAGAACTTGTAACCCACCCAATCCGTGGCTTCGCGCAGAATTTCCTTAACTTCCGGGGACATCCAGGGCGCGCCTCCGGGGCCGGTACCGACGATCGCGAGTTGGCCGCGGCTAACTCCGATCGCGCTAGCATCAAAGGGTTCGGCGGCCAGGGCGATCGCGCAATTCAGTGCTAAAGTGCGATCGCATTCGATTAACTGACTGTTTGCACCGGCTGCTGTCAGGGCAATTTGTGCGGCCTGATTTTCGATGAATTCAATTGAGTCTAATTCGACAAGTTCGGATAGATTGAAAAAGCGGACGGGGACTTTAAAATATTGTGAAACTGCTTCAAGTGCCGGATTTCCCATCTCATCTTTTAATGCAAAAAATCCCGCAACGGAAGCTGGGGCAAAACCTGCATTTTCCAAGACTTGCTGGACACATGAAACCGCTATTTCTGGCTCAATATTCGATAGCTTTGTGAGTGCAACTGCTGCAATTTGCGGATGGTAAACTAAACAATCTGGCGTTGGCGCAATTGCTTTTTCGGTGACGCGGATCGTCAATTTTGCGTCGGGGGCTATCGGCAAATTGCTCTCAGAAAGCCAGCTTGCAGCCCCTTCTAGGCGTACTTTTGCTCCGGCGAGCAAATTTGAAATAAAAGTCTTCGCGTCCTCTGGATTCGCTAAATAATAGCCTTGGGGAGGACTCAGCAGCGCGGTGCGAAACCGGATATCTCCGGTGGTGGTAATTGCAGGCTGTACGCCGAGGGCTGCTGCAATCTCTCTGGCCAAATCATTAACCCCGTGCAAACCGCCCAGCAGCGGTACTACGGCGCTTCCGTCTTCGGCGACGGCTAAAACTGGCGGTTCGGCGCGTTTGTCTGACAGCAGCGGGGCGAGGGTACGGATGATTATTCCGGCGGCGCAGATGGCGATGATTGGGGTTTCTGTTGCGAATAATTCCCGCAATGTTTCGCCGAAGTTGCTAAAGTTGATGTCTGTGTTGGAAGTGCGATCGATTAAACCGTAAATCTGGGAACCGGGGAAATGTGCGGAGATTTTTTTGGCGATCGGCAGGCTGTTTTGACCTAAGATAACAATTGCGGGAGGAACTCGAACCATTTTAGATTTTAGATTTTAGATTTTAGATTTTACGAGAGTTGCGACGGAAATTAGGAATTAATAATTGATAATTGGTAATGTAGGGGCGGGTTCGCCAAGGTCTGCAATGCAACACCAGAAATCTACTAAACCCGCCCCACCCCCACCGAGGATGCTATCTAATATAATATAGCAATCCTCGCATCATTTGTGAATTTCTTACTCTCTCCCCGATGCCTTGGGGAGGGTTGGGGTGGGGTAAAAAATTTACGACTCATTTAGGATTGCTATATAACCTAATTCAAACAGGCTACAATCAATAAATATTTCGAGGTTTGGCTGTGAAACGCATTGTCTTAATTGCAGGGTTTGAATCTTTTAATGCTGATTTGTACCGCAAAGCTGCCGAGTTGGCTGTTGGCGGCTGTCAGGGATTGGAAGTACGGGTTTTTAGCGATCGCGCCCTCGCAGACGAACCCGATGCTGTAGCAGCCGCCCTCTTGAATGCTGATGTGTTTTTCGGGAGTTTGCTGTTTGATTACGATGCGGTAATGTGGCTGCGGGAAAGGGTGCAGAATATTCCGATTCGCCTGGTTTTTGAGTCGGCTTTGGAATTGATGAGTCTTACTCAAATCGGTGCTTTTAAAATTGGCGACAAGCCGAAGGGAATGCCGAAACCGGTTAAGTTTATTCTGGATAAGTTCAGCAACGGGCGAGAAGAAGATAAGCTGGCTGGTTATATCAGCTTTTTGAAGATTGGGCCGAAGTTATTAAAATATGTGCCAGTGCAAAAAGTCCAAGATTTGCGTAACTGGCTGATTATTTATGGTTACTGGAATGCGGGCGGGGCGGACAATGTTGTCTCGATGTTTTGGATTATTGCCGAAAAGTATTTGGGGCTGAAGGTTGCAGAAATTCCGCCGCCTGTGGAAACTCCCAATATGGGTTTATTGCATCCTGATTATAACGGTTATTTTGCATCGCCCCGGCAATATTTGAATTGGTATGTCGGTAATCAAATTGGTGGGAACGGGGAAGATGCCCGTTCCACAAAAAGCGGGCATCTTCCCCGTTCCACAAAAGATTTTATACATCTTGATAGAAAGAGTTATAACGGGCAAGATGCCCGTTCCACAAATTTTGTGTCCAATTGGACACAAAATTATAAGGAAGAAAAATCCCCGGTTGTGGGCATCTTGCTTTACCGCAAACACGTTATCACCAAACAACCTTATATTCCTCAATTAATCCGCTATTTTGAAGATGCGGGAATTGTGCCTTTGCCGATTTTTATCAATGGCGTTGAAGGCCATGTGGCGGTGCGGGATTGGATGACGACTGCTGGTGAAACTGCGCGGCGAAAACAAGGCAATATTGAAACTCTTTCGCTTTCTAAAGATGCTGTGGAAGTTGATGCGATTGTTTCTACTATTGGCTTTCCTTTGGTTGGCGGGCCTGCTGGTTCGATGGAGGCGGGGCGTCAGGTGGAAGTTGCTAAGCGGATTTTAACTGCTAAAAATGTACCTTATTTTGTGTCCGCACCTCTGCTGATTCAGGATATCCATTCTTGGACTCGTCAGGGGATTGGAGGTTTGCAAAGTGTGGTATTGTATGCTTTGCCTGAGTTGGATGGCGCGATCGATCCTGTGCCTCTGGGCGGTTTGGTGGGTGAGGATATTTATCTGGTGCCCGATCGCGCGAAACGCCTGACAAGTAGAATTAACAATTGGGTGAAACTGCGGCAAACTCCGCCATCTGAAAGGAAAATTGCGATTATTCTCTACGGGTTTCCTCCGGGTTACGGGGCGGCGGGTACGGCTGCTTTATTAAATGTACCGAAATCGCTGCTAAATTTCCTCCACAAACTTCAAGCAGCAGGTTATACAGTTGGAGAAATTCCGGCTGATGGGGAGGAGTTAATTCGCCGGGTGAAAGATGCGGATGAAGCTAATGGTGACGGGCAAGATGCCCGTACCACAAAAGAGACTGTTAATGTCAAAACTTTAGAAAAATGGCTGGGCTATCTGTTAACAAGCCGCATCGAAAAACAGTGGAAATCTCTGACTGGTACTGGTATTAAGACTGACGGCGACGAGTTCCATATCGGTGGCATTCAACTGGGGAATGTTTGGATAGGTTTGCAGCCGCCTCTGGGAATTTCTGGCGATCCGATGCGCTTAATGTTCGATCGCGATTTGACGCCTCACCCTCAATATGCTGCTTTTTACAAGTGGCTGCAAAATGATTTGCAAGCTGATGCTGTGGTTCACTTCGGAATGCACGGCACTGTTGAATGGTTGCCTGGATCTCCTCTGGGAAATACTGGCTATTCTTGGTCGGATATTTTGTTGGGAAGTTTGCCGAATCTTTATATCTACGCCGCTAACAATCCGTCGGAATCGATGTTAGCAAAACGGCGCGGTTACGGTGTTTTAATTTCTCACAACGTGCCGCCCTACGGTCGCGCGGGTTTGTACAAGGAATTGATGGCTTTGCGGGATTTGATTGCGGAATATCGGGAAGATACGGCAAAAAATTATGTTCTGAAAGAGGCTATTTGCAAGAAAGTATTAGATAGCGGTTTGGAGGCTGATTGTCCGTTTGAGGATGCTCGAAAGTTGGGGATTGCTTTTAGTTTTGAGACGGTGGGAATGTTCAGTGCTGATGCTTTTAACCGCTATTTGGTGAAGCTGTACGAGTATTTGCAGGTGGTGGAATGTCGTTTATTTTCTTCGGGTTTGCACGTTCTCGGAGAACCGCCTAATTCTGAGGAAATGACCTCTTATCTTGAGGCTTATTTTGGGGATAGGTTATCACAGGAACAGGTGAAAGCAATTGTTTCACAAACCAGCACAGGCAAGATGCCTGTGCCACAAACCAGCACAGGCAAGATGCCTGTGCCACAAACCAGCACAGGCAAGATGCCTGTGCCACAAACCAGCACAGGCAAGATGCCTGTGCCACAAACCAGTACAGGCAAGATGCCTGTGCCACAAACCAGTACAGGCAAGATGCCTGTGCCACAAGATGGGTTGGGTGGGGTTTTTGAGGAGGGTTTGTTGGTGCGGGATTTGTTGTTGCAAACTTCGGATGAGTTGACTAATCTTTTGCGGGGTTTGAATGGGGAATATATTCTGCCTGCACCGGGTGGGGATTTGTTGCGGGATGGGGCTGGGGTGTTGCCAACTGGTCGGAATATTCATGCTTTAGACCCTTATCGGATGCCTTCTCCGGCGGCTTATGAAAGGGGCCGCGAAATTGCTCGAAAAATTATTCAGAAGCACGTTGAGGAACATGGGAATTATCCTGAGACTGTGGCGGTGATGTTGTGGGGTTTGGATGCGATTAAAACGCGGGGCGAATCTATTGGAATTCTGCTGCAATTGGTGGGGGCTGAACCTCTTAAAGAAGGTACTGGCCGCATTGTTCGCTATGAATTAAAACCGTTAGCTGATGTGGGTCATCCCCGGATTGATGTGTTGGGAAATCTTTCGGGTATTTTCCGTGATAGCTTTGTGAATATTATTGAATTGTTGGATGATTTGTTCGTGCGGGCGGCGGATGCTGATGAACCGGAGTCGGAAAATTTTATTCGCAAACACGCTTTAGTTTTGCAGGCAAAAGGTGTGCAGAATTATTCGGCAAGGTTGTTTTCTAATCCGGCTGGGGATTTTGGTTCTTTGGTTAACGATAGGGTTGTTGATGGTAGTTGGGAATCGGGGGATGAGTTGGGAAAAACTTGGGAAAGTCGCAATGTTTTTAGTTACGGGAGGAAGGATAAGGGGGAGGCGAGGCCGGAGGTTTTGACTCAGTTGTTGCAAGGGTGCGATCGCATAATTCAAGAAATTGATTCTGTTGAATACGGTTTAACTGATATTCAAGAGTATTATGCGAATACTGGCGGTTTGAAGAAAGCCGCAGAAAAGCAGCGCGGCAAAAAAGTCAATACCAGTTTTGTAGAAAGTTTTTCTCAGGATACAACTCCGCGCAATTTAGAAGATTTGCTGCGCTTGGAATATCGAACTAAGTTGCTAAATCCTAAGTGGGCTAACGCGATGGTCAATCAAGGTTCGGGCGGCGCTTATGAAATTTCGCAGCGGATGACGGCGTTAATTGGTTGGGGCGGAACGGCTGATTTTACTGATACTTGGGTTTACGATCAAGCGGCTGATACTTATGCTTTAGATGAAGAGATGGCGCGGAAGTTGCGCGAGGTCAATCCTGAAGCTTTTCGCAATATTGTAGGCAGAATGTTGGAGGCTAATGGGCGGGGTTTTTGGCAGCCGGATGCGGATAAGTTGCAGCAGTTGCGCGAGTTGTATGAGTTGACAGATGAGAAACTTGAAGGGGTGACAGTGTAGTGTTTTTAGTCTCAATATTTAGGGGCGGGCTAGAAGCCCAACCCCTACTCCCCACAATAGTTTCAAAATTTGTCAGGTGCAAGTTAGAGGCGCGGCTATTAAATACCCCGATCGCCCTGCGGTTTTGCTGCAGGAACTGACGGTTTCTTGTTGGGAGAATTAAAAGCTCGATCGACCATATCTCCAAAGGGAACAAACTGCGGTGCAGACGATGGAGCTCCTGTTCTGAACACTGTCACTGGCCCGCCGCCGTCTTGGGCAAAATTAATCAATCTCGTTAAAGCATCACCGGGATTTTTAGCATTGCGCTTGTCTAGGGTGAACAGCAGATTTTGAGAGTTGCAGCGCCCCTGTCCGTTCACGTAACAAACTACGGGCAAGTTATTAACAATTCCTGTTGTTAACTGCAAGTTGCTCAATCTTCCGCCATTCTGGGCAACAGCTTTGGTCAATCTATTGGAAACAATTTGGCAGCGCTGCCAAGGTGTATATTCGCGGCCGAACTCGGTAGATTTCCACAGAATCATCGGATCTGTCGTGACATTTCCCCGCCGCGCAATTGTGACAAAATTACGACCGGAAGTAACGCACTGAAATGTTGTTCTAGTGTTATTCCAGTTGCTCGTTGGAGCAGCTTGTACTTGGCTTGCCAAGGCGACAGTACCGGCGAAAACTAAAGCGGATGCTAATAAGGGTGCAGTCAATTTCATAATAACTCCTGCCGCTAAGGCAGTTAAATTTATTTAGGAAGTCATACTTTTAGGGACAGGGGAGTATCTATTGGTGTCAACTTAAGGTTAAACCGGTAGTCCGCCAGGGAATGAATTCCCTGCCGGACTAGGGGTTATACCTTAAGTTGTGACTAATAAGCAGTGTCCTGTCCCTACCTATTTAAATTCTGCTGGTTGGCTGTTGCACCCGGATATTTTTCAAATATTAAATGAGGTTAGGAATGAGAATTAAATAACTTGCATTTTTTGTAGGTTGGGTTGAGGGACGAACCCTACGCTTCGCTCCGCCCAACGCCACGCGGGAATTGTTGGGTTTCGTTCCTCAACCCAACCTACGAAGTTATTTAATCGACGATCCTTAGTTGCACCTCATATCTGTATGTACAGGGCACTGTTGTGTCCTTGTTTCAAAACTTGGGAACGCGGCTGTAGAGACACGGCGCTGTCCTTTCCTTGTTCCAACACTTCGAGACTGTGGCACAAGTATCATAGATAGTGTTTTTAGCTACATTCTGCAAAGCCAGAGCAGTCAACAATGGTAAGTAAAACTACAGCGGACACCTCCGAAATCGGCTGGGAAATAACTTTTTATGAAACCTCGAATCATTGTTTGCGGGTTGGGCCACACGGGACACAAGATTTTTTGTTTGTTGAGACAGCAAGGAGCGATTGCGGTTGGTATTAGCGATCGCCCAATTCGCGGCGAAACTTCTGATGTGGTTGTCGGTAATTTGCAAGCAGCTTCTACCTTGTTGGCGGCGGGCATTCAAAACGCTCACACTTTAGTAATTGCAGGAGATGATGATGCTGTAAATTTGGCAATTTTGATGCAGGCGAGGATTCTCAATCCTCAGATTCGCATCATTAACAGATTGTTCAATACTAGCTTGGGCGACAGACTCGATCGCACTTTGCCCGATCACGCTTCCATGAGCGTTTCGTCATTGGCGGCTCCGGTTTTTGCCTTTGCGGCTCTCGGAAGTCAGGCGATCGGACATTTGCGTTTGTTCGATCGCACTTGGCCGATTCACGAAGAATATATCGATGACACACATCCTTGGAAAAATCGCAAACTGAGCGATTTGTGGGACGATCGATCGCGAATGTTGATTTATTATCTGCCCGCTGCTAACAAAACTGATTTAGTATCGGCGGTGCTTGGCGATCGGCAGTGTCAGCAGGGCGATCGGCTAATTGTTGCCACTCAGCCGACTATCCACAGCCCCCAAAAAACTTTAACTCAAAAACTGCTAAAAACATTAACTAGCCTGCACAGATTTCAGCAGCACAGCCAAGCAGCAGTAATTGTTGTACTGACGCTGCTGTCAATGATTGCCCTTGCTACTGCTACCTATATTTGTGTTGACGAGCAGATATCAATTGTCGATTCTTTGTATTTTTCAGTAGGAATGATTACTGGAGCCGGAGGTTATGAAAAAGTGGCAGAACAAGCTCCCGAAAGCATTAAACTATTTACAGTTGTGATGATGTTAGTTGGAGCCGGAATCATCGGCATCTGCTACGCACTGCTCAACGATTATGTATTGGGAACTCGGTTTACCGAATATTGGGATGTGGCGCGAGTTCCGCAGCGCAATCATTACATTATCTGCGGCCTCGGAGGAATAGGTATCCAAATTGCTAAAGAACTGCACACTAACGGTTACGATATTGTGGCGATCGAGCAAGACCCGAACTGCCGCTTTTTGAGCACGGCTCGCTCAATGAAAATTCCGGTCATTCAGGGAAGTGCCAGTTTACCCGCTACTTTGGAAGCTGCTAATGTTAAGCAAGCGGCCGCACTTTTGGCGGTAACTAGCAGCGATATGTCTAATGTCGAAATTGCCTTGAGCGCTAAAGGATTGGCTCCAAAACTATCAGTTATTGTCCGCAATCAAGACCAACATTTTGCCTTGATGGTACAGCAAGTTTTTGAGTTTGAAGGAGTTTTGAACCCGACGGAATTGGCGGCTCCTGCTTTCGCGGCGGCGGCGATTGGAGGTAGAATTTTGGGCAACGGCATGACTGCTGATAGTCTATGGGTTTGCTTGGCCACATTGATTACGCCAAACCATCCTTTCTGCGGCCACCGCATTCAAGATGCTGCTAAGTCTGCGGATTTTGTGCCTCTTTATGTGGAAACTAAGTGTCAAACTCTCCACGGCTGGGATTTACTGAATTGCTGTTTGAGTACGGGGGATGTTTTGTATTTGACGATGCCGGCGAATCGGTTGGAGCAACTGTGGAGAACTACCTCGGAATTAATTAAAACTTAATGGTGTGACGCGGAAATTTATGTTGCCGATCGCTCAATTCCAACTACAAACCTGATAAAATGGGCTCTGTCTAGTAAATAAGACTTACGACTAATCCTCAGAAATCCGGTTTCTTAGGGCAAGTTCTAGTATAAATAATCAACAGACTCTCAATTAGTTGCGATGTAGAATGAGAAAATTTTTAGGATTAGTTGTGTTTGGCATGATAATGGCAATAGCCTCTGTAGCTGTCGCCGTTCAACCTTTGTTCGTCGCTTATCCTCCCGCCAACCACAAAACTACAGCCGATCGCATATTTTTAATCGGTACAGCGCCCCCACCGGGACAAGTGTTGGTAAATGGCAACCAAATTTCTCGCACCGCAGCCGGCCATTTCGCCCCGACTTTTCCGCTGCAACTCGGCGAAAATCTCTTTACATTGCGTTACGAAAATCAGGAAGTCAAAATTAAGGTGACGCGCCAGTCGAATCAGCCGGAAGCCCCTGTAGGATTGGCTTTTGCTAAAGATTCCCTGACGCCGAAAGTCGATGTCGCGAGTTTGCCGGGGGAATATATTTGCTTTGGGGCGATCGCACCTGCCAATGCTCGAGTTGCGGTAAAATTGGCGGGAGTTACTATTCCTTTAAAAGCGCGATCCCAAGTCGAATTACCCGACAACAAATCTGTACTTTTAGGTGAAAACTCCCCGATTAAAAAAGGCGGCAGCGAACAGTATCAAGGCTGCGGTAAAACCCCTGAGAACGCCCTCTCATCTAAGGGAGAAACAGTTGATTTAGGCCTGCCATCGTTTGAGCTAACAATGAACGGTCAAACTATCAGCCAGCAGGGTACTGGCAAAATTTCTATTCTTTCTCCCGCTGACTTAGAAATAGCCGAAGTAACAGCAGATCCGGGTGTTGCCAGAACCGGGGCAAGTACAGATTTTTCTCGGATGACACCGCTGCCGAAGGGCACGCGAGCAACAGTTATCGGGCGCGAAGGAGAATGGCTCAGACTCGATTACGGTGCTTGGATTAAAGCATCGGAAGTGCGAATTGTCAAGGATACAGTGCCTGTGCGATCGATTATTCGCAGCGCGCGCTCGCGTCAAGTTTCCGGCTGGACAGAGGTCTTATTTCCCTTAGAAATACCCGTGCCAGTCACAGTGCAAGAAGGAGAACGCACTTTAACATTAACCCTGTACAATACTACCGCTCAAACAGACATTATTCGCCTCGACGATGACCCCGTAATTTCGCGTTTGGAATGGCAACAAATCGCGCCACTGCAAGTACAATATACTTTTAATCTCAAATCTGCCCAGCAGTGGGGCTATAAATTGAGATACGACGGCACAACTTTAGTGCTGTCTTTAAAAAACCCGCCGGCGAATACAAGCATGATGCCGAATTCGCAAGCAAAACCGCTGTCGGGAATTAAGATTCTCATCGATCCGGGACACGGCGGGCCCGAGGACGGAGGTGCCGTGAGTCCAGTAGGAATTAGGGAAAAAACAGTAGCTTTAACAGTGTCGAAATTGGTGCAACAGGAATTGGTAAATCGGGGCGCGAATGTGGTAATGACGCGGGTAGAAGATGTCGATTTGGATTTGCCGCCGAGGGTGGAAATGATTCAAAAAGAAGAACCTGCGATCGCAATTTCAATTCACTACAATGCTTTGCCGGATAACGGCGACGCGATTAATACTAAAGGCGTCGGCGCTTTCTGGTTTCACCCGCAAGCGCACAGTTTGGCAATATTTTTGCACAATTATTTAGTTGCCAAGTTGAACCGTCCGAGCTATGGTGTATTCTGGAACAACTTAGCCATGACTCGTCCTGCCGTGGCTCCATCTGTTTTAATGGAATTGGGATTTACGATCAATCCCGAAGAGTTTGAATGGATTGTGAATCCGACAGAACAGAAGAAATTAGCTGAGGCGATCGCCCAAGGTGTTACCGAATGGTTTGCCTCTGTCCAATAACAGTTAGTAGTAAGGACTGAAGTCCGTCTCAAAAAAATCAGAGTCAGGACTTCAGTTCGCCCAATCCAAGGAAATGAAAAAATGCTAATTTTTACTCAATCAAAAGCCTTTTTTATTGCAGCGGTAGTTGCAAGTTTTAGCTTCTCGCTTTACAGTTTTCCTGTTTTCGGCAAACAGCAAAGTCTTAATCCCGCAAAAGCAGAAGCTTTAAAAAAGCAAACTCATTGCTCGTTTATTACTGGTGAAGGTGGGGCTGTTAACATTCGCAAAGGCCCAGGCAATCAGTACCCAGTTGTTGCTAAACTCAAAAGAGGAGACGGAGTTCGGGCCCTCAGCAGACAAGGTAATTGGGTGAAAATTGCAGCCAGATTTTCGGGAAATCCTCCTAATGAAACTTTGACAATCCTTGACGGTTGGGTGAACAATCAATTTATCAATGGCTGTTCCGAAGACCAATTTGACAGGTGGCGGCAATAGAGAATTTGGTAGGGGCGGGTTTTACAGACAATATATAACGAGTACAAACAATCTAGATAAACCCGCCCCCAGCCCACAAATAACCTACTGGCGGAAATAGGAAATTTCGTAGGGGCGGGTTTTACAGACAATATATAACGAGTACAAACAATCTAGATAAACCCGCCCCCAGCCCACAAATAACC
>NZ_JAUBRP010000120.1:12558-12762 GCF_036701935.1 Microcoleus sp. M2_D5
AAATAGGAAATTTCGTAGGGGCGGGTTTTACAGACAATATATAACGAGTACAAACAATCTAGATAAACCCGCCCCCACACCACAAATAACCTACATGAACCTTGATTTTGCTCGCAGGAGAAAAACATATAGCCTTTCTCGAAAAGATGAGGTATCATGTTACTGACACTCACTCAGGAGGGTCAAACAGAGAAGACACGCTCG
>NZ_JAUBRP010000121.1:0-12515 GCF_036701935.1 Microcoleus sp. M2_D5
CTTGCACTTTACTTTCGATCGCACGCTCTCTTAACCCAGCCCACGTAATATGCGATCGATATATTCAGCAAGCCCTATTTAGGGGCTAAAAACCCGGTTTCTTTCTAGATATCTTGCTGCTTAACCCTATATTTTTAGAGAAACCGGGTTTTTTTGCCAAAAATTCTCAGGATATTATATCGTGTGCGCTCGATTACCCATAATATGTCGGTCGGGGCGGGTTTTTGAGATTGGAGATTGTTGGCAGGTATTGTTGGCGAACCCGCCCCTACAAAAATCGCGGTTATTGTACCGCACTGCTAGATATTAGAGGTTTTTTACCATAAAAGAGTGCGATCGACAACAGGGTTTTTTGACCCGCGATCGATCGCACTTCCAAATACATTCAGTCAACCAAAGTCGAGAGGCAGCAGCAATTAGCCGCCATTTTCGACTAATTAGTAGTCTGAGCTTCCACCAATCTTTGCTTGAGTTCTTCCAGAGCACTCGCCCAGCGCGGATCTGGCTGCACCGAGCCGGAATCAGCGCTCGACACCGTTGTTGCGGACTGATTGCGGCGAGACTTGTTGTTGTCACCCCGACGGCGATTGCTTTTGCTGGATGCGCCTCCACCTTGGCTAGGGGAAGCCGAGCGCTGCTGTTGCTGCGACGCAGGCACAGGTGCTGGCACTGACGACGACGCGGAAACCAACTGCGGTGACTGCGGCGACGACTGCTGCTGATCGTCTTCGCCCTTCTCAGATTTACCCTTAGAGCGGGGCAGTGCCTTCTCTATTTTCAGCGGGTTTTCTTTGAACATCAAGCCGTTATATTTCTCAATAACTTGGTCGGCTTGTTCGTCGGTTAGCACCGTCACAAAACCGAATCCTCTGCATTTTCCAGTTTTGCGGTCTGTAATTACCTTGGTGGTAACAGATTCGCCCTCCGGTGCAAAAACTTCTTGCAATTCTTGGCGATCGAGTTCCTTGGGTAGATTGCCAACATAAAGACGAATAGACATGAAAAATTCCTCCCGACTTGGATTTTAATTAATTTGCTCGAACAGAATTACCTGAAGTCAACTGAATATTGACTTCAGGCAAACACCACATAACCCGAGAATTGGCGCATTCCTCCCACCAACCTTGACAGCTCCCCCCACCTTTTAGAACAAAAAGATGATTTACTCTGATAAGGCCGGAACTTAACCGCCGATGCAGAGAGCTTTTAAATCTCAGGTTGCTGTGTAAACTTTTAGTCATCACTCAAATGTTTAGGCTATTGGCTATTCTGTATTACTTGCTTCCGGTTTTGATTCAGAATGTTTATAGCCAGCGCCGTCTAGAAATTTATGTCCAAGGATGTCAATTGCAAGCGATCGGAATGCCAGTATTCAGTTTAATACAGTGATGGATAAAATGCCTAACATTTTTTCAGCCAGTAATCTTACCTCGATCCTAATCTCGCTCCTAATGCTGAGAACTACTCACTTACCCGCTATCCCTTAAATCAGGCCCGGCTGAGTCCGAGCATTCTTTAAAGGTATCACAGCCTTGGTAACAGAGCTAGTTATTTAGGAAGATTTCAGTCTGAATTTAACGCAAACCACATCTGAATCACTTTTGAGAATTCATCCCGCACAGCAAAAAGAGCGATCGAAAAAAAACAGCCGACAAGCGGCTGACTGTACTTGCTGTGTTGGGAGGTTGACAATTTTTACGCAATGCCTTAAGGGATTTTAGCCAACTGAAGTTATCGCGCTGTTTGATTCAATCCAATTCCTGTAAACTAATGTAACAGACTGCTGGCAAAAAAGCAACTTTTCTTTACGAAGGAAGTTCGGCAACGAGCAATGTACGGGATGTAACGGATAGACTGTAGGGTGCTTATGGCGCACCGAGAACATCGTTAGCGAAGCCCTCGTAGAACATCGCCCATCCCCCGTTTAACTCAAAACTCATCTGGGGCTGCGCGTTGTGCGCGATCGAGTGCGGCAATCTGATAACTATTCCTCATACCTGTAAAAAATGCAATTGCAGGCAACCTCAAAACCCTTATGCAGTAAGTCATGTCCCATTCTTCAATCTAAAATCCAAAATCTAAAATCCAAAATCGTCTCATCTTGGGCCCTGGATAATGATGTATGCGCCCCAAAAAGCAGCAGCAAAAGCCAAAACCGCAGACCAAATCGGATGTCCGCTGTCACTAACCCTCCCTCCTTGACTGCGGAGACTTTCCAGGTCGATCGCCACAGTAGCACCCCGGCGCAGCCAACCAGTCGCCACAACAGATGTTCCGATCAAATCGCTAGGGCGAGTAGTCTCTTTGAACAAAAATGGCCACAAAGAGCCTATAGGGCCAAACCTTGAAACATAGTGCAACCTCACCAAACCCGTCGCCGTCTGCAAAATCAAATCTTGTCCCAGCCAATTATCCATACCCGATCGACCCAAAAGTTGCCCTTCCAGCCGCACCGGTTCAGCATCCAGCGGCAAACTATCGGGATTTGACAAAATTTCCGGCAAACTCGGCGAAGCGGTTTCTCGCGGTATAATGTCCGGGAAGAAATAATTGATCCGCATCAAAGTACCGATGCTAAATCCGATCGGCAAACAGCCCCAAAGAATCGATCGATCGCCCCAAAGCCAATCCAACTGCCAGATACTCGTCCTCGAAAAAATCCCCCCAATCAGCCAAAGCACCGCCACTATCGCCAAACTCATCGGAATCCCAAAAAACGGCGCACCCTGTAAAAATAGTTTTGAGTCTTTAAATTCGAGTATTGACTTAAACAGAGACAATTTTCCTTTCCTGGGTTGTTCTGGCACTCCCGCGTCTGCCAAATCTAACTCTGTCTCCAGTTTCCAGAATTGAGCATAAAGAGCCAACAGCTTCAAACGCTCTCCCAGCAAAGGATGCGCGCTGTTAACCGTCAACCAGTTGCGATCGCGATTGCTGACATCCCACAGCAAAATCTGTTCCAGCGGCGCGTGTAATGCAGCAGAACCAAGGGTTACAGCTTGTCCGACGCCTACGGGTAACAAGAGATCGAAACTTTCGAGGAAAAAGCTAGTTTGTTTTTGCTGTTCGATATTACCAGCAATGCCGATCGCAATTTTAGCCAGTGCCCGCGTCAAACCGTTAGGATTGCCCGTAATTTCCGCAGCCGTGCGATCGCTAAAATACACTCTGCGGCGCGACAGCCACAACATCGGCCAGCGCAACAACTTATAAATCCCGTAACTAACAGCAGAAATTGCAGCGGCCACAAATTTGACAGCCGAACGCAAAAACTCGATCGTCATTAAATCACACAACCGCTCTTGCCAGTGCGCCACCTGCCAATAAATCAAGTAAGGAATCTGAATCACCAGCAGCGCCAGCGACATCGGCGCAAAATCCCAGTGAGAAATATGGCCCAACTCCCGCGCGAAAAGAGTAGCAATTTCCTCATCCGTCAACTGTTCCAACAGCCCGCGACTCACAGCAATCCGAGCAAAACGGGGCAAACAGCCGTAACTGAAAGCTACAGGAACATTCAGCGGCAAGAGTTTCAGCACCGGCACCGGCATATTTTGCTTGGTACAAAAACTTCGCAGTACCCGACTAGCTTCTTTGCTGTGCTTGGATAAAACCGATCCGCGCAGGGTTTCGATGCCGCAAAACAGTTTCAGCAGCGCGTCTGTCAGCCAGGGAGACGAGGCCAAAAGCAATCCGAAAATAAACTGGAGGAACGGAGTTGGATCGCGGTAAAAAAGCTGAATCGGCGCGAAAATAGGCAGTCTACTGAATATGTAAAGCTGAACTAACAGAGAATTAGTGTTTGTCAGCAGGAATTGCAGGACAAACCGGGCGAGGAAAAATAGGGCGATCGCACTTGCAACGGCTTGCACCCGAAACTCCAGCAACTTCAGCGGTTTGAGGGGGCGCGGGCTTTTGGCGCGCCCTGCTTGACGCCAAGTGAGTTGGTAAGTATCTGAGCTGGCGACTCCGGGGATATCTGTTGGGGAACCGGAACTATTTTCGCCGCTAATTTCTGGATCGGGTGCTGTTTCTGTAGATTTTTCCTGGTTGGGGGGTAGAGGTGGCGGGGAAATATATTGCGATTTGGCGTTTACAGGCTCTACAACCGGCTCTAAAGGTAAAAATCCTGTTTTTTTATCGGCGGTCTGTCTCTCGCCCCCAATCGATTTTTTCGGCGATTTGGTTCCGGCATCAAAGGCGACAAAGCCTGTTTCGGGGGGAGTTTCTGCGGATTTAGGTTTATTTGCCGGTGATTTTGGGGGGCTAGGGGGGGTTAATTCTTTTAAATTGTGCGATGCCCAAGTTTTGACTTGAGAGTTGGGACTTTTGGCGAGGGAAGAACACAGGGCGATCGCCTTTTTCACATTACCAGTTGCTTTGTATGCAGTCACCAATCCCATTTGTGCGCGGATTCCCGACGGGTGATCTGCCGCGGTTTGGGTAACGGATTCTAAAAGGGCGATCGCACTTTTGTAATCTTTTTGTTTCAAAGCGGCTAACCCAGCCTCTAGAGACTGTTTTCCAGATGAATCCGATTGATTTGGATTGGGTGGAGATACCATGACAGTGCTGGCGATCGCGTCCTTTCTAAGATAGCTTGGCTGGTCGATCGATCGATTACAGTTTTAACTCACATCTTGTACCATTGTCAGCAACAGGCTTTCCGGCCTGTTCCACAAAAGATAAATTTTCTTGTGGAACAGGCATCTTGCCTGTTCACAAAAGCTTATTGAGAATGGTGCAATTTTCACAAAAGATAAATTTTCTTGTGGAACAGGCATCTTGCCTGTTCGTCCATAATTGATATCTAGACCCAATTTCCATCCCCCATTGATATAATAAAAACACTCCTCACCCGCACATTTATGCCAATAGATGACGAAGATTTTGAAAGCGAAATTAGCAGCGATCGCAAACTCCAACTCTTCACCGACAGACACGAATTTACCCGCCGATTTGCCTTTTATTTAAACGAAGACCCCGCGCGCCAACAAATTTTGTATTTTTTCGGAGATGGAGGCAACGGCAAGTCTTTGCTGCTACAACACTTGCAGTTTCACTGCTGCAAAAGATTTTCGCCGCAGGTTTGGAAACAATTGCACGACATCCCAGAATCGCAAGCCGCCGAAGTTGCTAATTTTGTCCGCTATGCTGAACCTAAAACCTACACTCCCATACCCGCAGTCAGACACGATTTCGGATTGATACCGATTAAAGAAGATAAACCGCAAGATAGATTTTACGGCTTGCTGATGCTGCGCCGAAATCTGGCAGCAGAAACTAAAAAATATAAATTTAAATTTCCCAATTATGACTTTGCTTGCTTTTGGTATTTGCTGAACAAAGGCGAATCACAGGCAACTCTCAACCAGCTTTTCCCCGATGATGTGGCGGAATTGGTGATACCTATAATTGAAACTTTTGCAGATTTTCCGGTGGTGGCGCAAGCTGTAGCGGTGCTCAAAGGGATAGATAAATTGGGCGGCATCAAGCGGGCGGTGAAATTAATTCAAAATCGCTTGGGCGTCAGCGATGAAAAGGCGGAGGAAATTCGCCGTCTAGATATTGATACTGAGTTAACCGACTGTTTGCCGAAATTGTTTGCCGGGGATTTGAATGCGGCAATGGCTGGCAAAAATAAACCCGATCGCCTCGTGATGCTGTTCGATACTCACGAGAAAATGTGGGATGAAAAACGGAATTCTCAAGGCGCAACTTTTTGGTATCAAGATGAGTGGTTTCGGCGGTTGTTGAGGGCCTTGGATTACAAATTGGGGATTGTAGTTGTTGTGGCGGGGCGAGAGTGTCCGGTGACGCAATTGCGGTGGCCGAATGCGTCGAGGTTTCCGATTCCCGCAGATTATATAGATGCACAATTGGTGTGGCATTTGTCGCCGGATGATGCGAGGGATTACTTGCACAAAGTTAAGATTGACAAGACAGATTTGGCAGATGCTGTGATTAAATATGCCAGCCTCAATCCCGACGATCCTTGGGATAATTTGCAGGTACATCCGTTTTATTTGGGTTTGTGCGCGGATGCGGTGCTGGCAGAAAGAAGGCGGGGAATTGAGTTGATGTCGTCGGATTTTGCGCGGATTCCGAAGTTGGAAAACAAGACTGCGGAATTAACAGATCGGTTGCTCAGTTATGTCGATCGCGAAGTGCGATCGGCCGTGCATTCGCTGAGTGCTGGCCGCGCTTTTGATGAGGATTTGTACGTGAAATTGGGATCTGGTTGCCACTTCCAGGCAAGCAGTGCAAATTTTGAGATGTTGACGGGTTTTTCCTTTGTGTGGAAATCGCAGAAGCGGGGGGATAACTGGTATCGGATTCACGATTTATTGCGGCGTTTGGATGCCGATCGGGACGATCCGAAAACTCGCAAAGCTCATGAAATTTTAGAGCAGCATTACCGAGAAGTGGGGAATGTGGCGGAGGCGATTTTTCATGCTAATCGCTTGGATTGGCAGCGGGGTGTAGAAGAATGGAAAGAGGTGTTCGATCAAGCTTTGAGAAAGAGTCGCTATAAGGAATGCGAGGCGCTGCTGGAAGTTAGAGATGAGTTGTGGATTAAAAGTGATTATTGGCTTGGTAGAGTTTCGCGATCGGAGGGAGATTACTATGCTCAGTTTGCTCGATATGTAGAGGCAAAACAAGAATATTTAGAGGCAGTTGCAGCCTGTAATTCTGCTTTACTTATTGCACCGGATTTTATCATGGCTCTCAACAACAAAGGGAAGGTGCTGCAAAGTCTGGGTGAATTGCAAGCAAAGCTAAGTGAATTTGAGGCGGCAAAACAGTCTTACTTTGAGGCGATCGCTGCCTGTAATTCTGCTTTACTTATTGCACCGGATTATATCATGGCTCTCAAAAACAAAGGGATTGTGCTGCAAAGTCTGGGTGAATTGCAAGCAAAGCTAAGTGAATTTGAGGAGGCAAAACAGTCTTACTTTAAGGCGATCGCTGCCTGTAATTCTGCTTTACTTATTGCACCGAATGATGTTTGTGCTCTCAACAACAAAGGGAAGGCGCTAACAAGTCTGGGTTATTTGCAAGCAAATCTAAGTGAATTTGAGGTGGCAAAACAGTCTTACTTTGAGGCGATCGCTGCCTGTAATTCTGCTTTACTTATTGCACCGGATTATATCAATGCTCTCAAGAATAAAGGGAGTGCGCTAACAAGTCTGGGTTATTTGCAAGCAAAGCTAAGTGAATTTGAGGCGGCAAAAAAGTCTTACTTTGAGGCGATCGCTGCCTGTAATTCTGCTTTACTTATTGCACCGGATTATATCAATGCTCTCAACAAAAAAGGGAATGCGCTGCGAAGTCTGGGTGATTTGCAAGCAAAGATAAGTGAATTTGAGACGGCAAAACAGTCTTACTTTGAGGCGATCGCTGCCTATAATTCTGCTTTACTTATTGCACCGGATTATATTTTTCCTATCAGTAATAAAGGAATTGCGCTGCAAAGTCTGGGTTATTTGCAAGCACAGCTAAGTGAATTTGAGGCGGCAAAACAGTCTTACTTTGAGGCTGTCGCTGCCTTGAATTGTGTGTTAATTATTGCACCGGATGATATCGCTGCTCTCACCAACAAAGGGAAGGCGCTGCGATGTCTGGGTGATTTGCAAGAAAAATTATCTGAGAGACAGGAAGCACTCAAGAATTGGCAAGAGGCGCTGTCCATGTTCGATCGCTCTTTAGCCATTGCTCCTAATCGCGATCGGGTTCGCAAGAGACGCGATTCGTTACAAGAATATCTCAATAATTTGGGTGACGATACTGTCAGCAGTTAGCCCGATAAGAATCAGAAACCGGGTTTTTGGCCACATCTACGCATCACAACCAACAATTGTCGAAAAAACCCGGTTTCTCGGCCACGCGGGCGATCGAAGAAACCGGGTTTTTGGCTGAATCTTTGCATCACAACCAAAAATTGTCGAAAAAACCCGGTTTCTGGCCACGCGGGCGATCGAAGGTTTCTGGCCACGCGGGCGATCGAAGAAACCGGGTTTTTACCCGAATCTACGCATCACAACCAAGAATTATCGAAAAAACCCGGTTTCTGGCCACCCGCGTATCAGCCCTAAGACTTGATACCTGACGGCGCATAATTCTTGCCCTTTTCCGATTCTAGGTATTGCTTGTAAGCCACCTCATCGCCACCAAAAGAATCGATCGATACCTGTCGTTGCGGCATCGATTTCAGAGGAGCATCGATCGGGCTATACCGACAGTAACACATCACAATTACGTCATAGTCGCTCATCGGAGTTGGAATATCAGGCGTGTATGTTTGCACCCGCACAACTTCCCAATCACTCACCCGATAATGAGTATTGTGTGCGTGTTCATTTGGATCGTGTTCTGACTCCACCCGCACAAATTCTACAGGGCGATATCCCGGTTCAGGAATCGGTTCCTCAGAAGAATCCCAGTTTTCTGCAATGATAAAAGTTAGAGCTTGGCTGTGTTGGAGTTTTCTCTGTCTCCAGCCCTCATCTTCACCTGACTCAGCCTGAAAAACAATGTATTTTTGCATCACTCTTCCTCCTTTTCTTCGAGTTCTTCGAGATAGTTGGGAAATTCTGTTTTCCCTTTGAACACGCAATCAACTTCAAAAATGTACTTATTTTCGATTTGCTCAATTTCCAGCAGTTTCCAGCCATACTTCTTTTGCATATCCCGACATTTCTGCGGGTTGGTGGCGCTGTGTCGCGAGATATCCCTCTGTGAATCGTAGCGCAGCCACCTATTTGGATCGTTATTTGTCATTATTGATATAGCTCCTGTGTTGGCTCTACAACATTGGAGAAGTCGTCTTGGCTCGGTGTTTGCCGCACTGCGTCAAGGCGCATCTTTAGAGTTGATTTGTTTTATGATAATACCAAATCATGCTTTAATACCCTCTTTCTTCCAAGTCTTTGACTATTGATATATGCACTCAGACTAAAGAAACCGGGTTTTTGGCCGCATCTTTGCATCACAACCAACAATTGTCGAAAAAACCCGGTTTCTGGGCCACGCGTGCGATCGAAGAAACCGGGTTTTTGGCCACATCTGTGCATCACAACCAAAAATTATCGAAAAAACCCGGTTTCTGATTACCTATGCGGAATCAACATTTCCCTCAATCCTCGCTCTTTTCCAAACCCGAAACCACAGGCGCGATCGCATTTAACTTCAACACAGGATGCTCCCCTTCCACCTGCCGACAATTCCACTCATTTCTAAACAGCAAAACAGGCCTTCCCCAAATATCTTTCACCGTCACCGTATTAAACAGCCGCCCAACTTTTTCCAGCGCATCCCAACCGCCGTCAACCCAACGAGCTACACTGTAAGGCAACATATCGATCGTCGTTTCCACATTATATTCCGACTGCATTCTAAACTGCACCACTTCAAATTGCAACTGTCCGACAGCAGCCAAAATTGGCTCGCGTTTCGCCTCATCAACCGAGTACATAATTTGCACTGCGCCTTCTTCCTGCAACTCCGAAACGCCTTTGCGGAACTGCTTAAACTTAGAAGGATTGGGATTTCTCAAAAAAGCAAAAAGTTCGGGAGAAAAACAGGGAATTCCTTCATATTCCAGTTTTTGACCGGTGTAAATAGTATCGCCGATCGCAAAAACCCCCGGATTGTTCAAACCGATCACGTCGCCCGGATACGCAACATCGATCGACTCCCGATCCTGAGCAAACAACTTTTGAGGCCTTGACAAACGCACCGTTTTACCAGTGCGAGCGTGAGTCACGTTCATGTCCTTTTCAAACTTGCCCGTACAAACCCGAATAAACGCCACCCGATCGCGGTGTCTCGGATCCATATTCGCTTGCAATTTAAAGACAAACCCGGTAAAGTCTTCATAAGTTGGCGGCAAATCTCCGGCGCTGCTCTTGCGGGCGATCGGCTTCATTGCGTAATCTAAAAACGCATCTAAAAACAGTTCCACCCCAAAATTGCTCATGGCGCTGCCAAAGAAAACAGGCGTCATTTTCCCAGCTCGAACCAAGTCTAAATCGAGTTCAGTTCCCAACTCATCCAGCAGTTCCAACTCTTCTTTGAGCTGATAGTAAAGGTCTTGTTCCAACAAATCTTCAATGCGCGGATCGCCCAATTCGATGACGGTATCAACAGCAGCGCGAGAACCGTGTTTAGTCCGCTCGAATAAGTGAATTTTGCGCGCCCTGCGATCGAAAACGCCTTTAAAGCGATCGCCCGTACCTATCGGCCAATTTACCGGATAAGTCTGCAACCCCAATTCCTTCTCAATTTCATCCAACAAATCCAAAGGATCTCTGCTAGGGCGATCGAGCTTATTAAAGAAAGTAAAAATAGGCAAACTTCGCAGCTTACAAACTTCAAATAACTTCCGAGTTTGCGGTTCCAAACCCTTAGCAGCATCCTCAAGCATCACCGCATTGTCAGCCGCCGCCAGAGTTCGATAAGTATCTTCACTAAAATCTTGGTGTCCCGGAGTATCGAGCAGATTAATGTGATATTTTTTATACTCAAACTGCAAAACAGTAGAAGTAATAGAAATTCCCCGCTGCTGTTCCATCGCCATCCAGTCAGATGTAGCGTGTCGCTGAGCCCGCCGCGCCTTCACAGAACCTGCTTCGTGAATTGCACCTCCGTACAGCAGCAGCTTTTCTGTCAAAGTAGTTTTTCCCGCGTCGGGGTGCGAGATAATAGCAAAGTTGCGCCGGCCTTCAACAGCAGTTAGCAGTTCAGTTTCGAGTTCTGTTGTCATCACAATTAGGTAGGGGAATCATCACCCGATCGACATTATAGCCTGTGCTACAGTTGCTATTAAAGGTAAAATTATCACTAAAGTCAAGGAAAAGTAATATGTACGACTCGGACAAGCGGAAACTACTATCACTGGTGTGCCACGGGGCGATTTTTTTCAGCACGTTACTGTTCTCGATCGGAGCGCCGATCGCTGTATTGTTAGTATCAGATGACCCCGTTGTCAAAGAAAACGCCACAGAAGCGATCAATTTTCACCTTAATGTATGGTTTTACAGCCTCGTGATTGGGGTGTTAACAGTCATCACTTTTGGTCTTGCCGGCTTTATCCTAGTGCCCCTAGGTTATCTGCTGCACTGGGGACTGACAATAATGGCTATCCTCCACGTTTTGCAAACTCCTAACCAACCTTACCGCTACCCTTTTATTTTCCGAATAGTGTAGACAGAAAATCGCGCTTCACCATAGATTTCAACAACCCGATTTCTTTAAAAAGAAACCGGGTTTTTAATTGTTTTCTAACTCACATTCGTGACCGCCAACTGGCAAATACACTGCTTAATATTATGTCCGGTCGATTACCCCTAATACCGTAGGGGCGGGTTCACGAAAAATATCTGCCAACAATCTCCAATCTCAAAAACCCGCCCTCTTAATCGCTCGATCGGAAATGATATAAGTGACAAAGAGGGTTGATTGTCGGAGACAAGATTCAGTAAAAAAACTTAAAGATTGGTGAAAATAAGCATCATCTAGTTGGGATTACAGAAAATTAACCTAACATCATTAGTGAAATTTTATTAATCCATAAAACTTCAAAGATTAGAGCACAATCAACTATTAATTATGGTGTCTTCGCCCTGTTGCAAAGCTGTTGTGAACGCTAAGCTCCTCTTCCATTGATGCCGTTTCCCACACTATGCTACCGACTTTGGGTTATTTCGCGGAGTTAGGGCGGATGTTCGATCGCTCCGAACCATCGTTTTTGCTTCTTCTGTGCTATTTTTGCATCGGGCGATCGTTCTATTGAAATTTTCCACCAATTCTATCTCTCGCAGGTGTATTAAAACTTAATACAATATTTTGCCAATAAAAATCCCGCTCTTGTGGAACGGGAAAGCCATCAGGGTGCATCTATATATATGTCACTATAACTCATAGGGGGTATAACCCCTCGTAGCTTTATCGAATCTTTACAATCACAAAATTTTTGTAAAGATTGAGGTTTTTATTTGACTGATGGGCCGTTTTATGAAATTAAAACGGAAAATGCTGACATTTATAAAATCCTGTGAGTTTCTAAGGACAATTGCAATTAAACCAGGAGCGCGCTGTTTCTTCACCTTAATTCTCGAAATATCAATAATGTGCGATCGCCTGGTTAGCCTGTTTAGGATTAAAAACTTAAATTTTAGTAGAGTGCGTCAATCGATTTTAGATTTTAGATTTTAGATTTTAGAATTGACTTGCGCGAGATAAATGCTCTTTGTTGAGGATTTTCGATTTTCGATTTGGGATTGATTCCACGGATAACTATCGATTTTAGATTTGAGATTTTAGATTTTAGATTTTAGATTTTAGAATTGACTTGCGCGAGATAAATGCTCTTTCTTGAGGATTTTCGATTTTCGATTTGGGATTGATTCCACGGATAACTATCGATTTTAGATTTGAGATTTTAGATTTTAGATTTTAGATTTTAGAATTGACTTGCGCGAGATAAATGCTCTTTCTTGAGGATTTTCGATTTT
>NZ_JAUBRP010000122.1:0-12507 GCF_036701935.1 Microcoleus sp. M2_D5
GTTACATCATCAAATATTTTTAACTGGTTTACACACTGCTGTTATTGTACCTCATCTTTGTGAGAAAGGCTATATATCTTTCAAGAAACCCGGTTGATGAGGCAGCGTGCCTAAGTTTTTTTTCGGTTTACCATGATTAATTTAAAATTAGAGTTTTAATTATGTCAGCAAAGCGCATTCTGGTCATTGATGATGAAAAAAACCTCTGCAGCGTGATTCAGGCTTGTCTGGAACATTTAGGCGGCTGGTTTGTACTAAGCGCACCCGACGGCAGCCAAGGATTGCTGTTAGCTGAAACTCAACTCCCTGACGCTATTCTGCTAGATGTGATGATGCCGGATATGGACGGACTTACTCTGTTTGGTTTGCTACAAAACAATGGGGCTACTCGGGGGATTCCGGTGATTTTCCTGACGGCTAAGGTGCAGGCGATGGATTTGAGCAAATTTGCTGATTTGGGGGTAGCGGGGGTGATTGCAAAGCCTTTCGATCCTTTGAGTTTGGCACAGCAAGTGGCGGAAATTCTGGGTTGGGAACGGTTGCTTTAAACAGGGGTAAAATGCGATCGCAGATAGCATATCAAACTCGGCAGTTGAAACCGCTACTATAGCAATCCTAAATCATTCATGTAAATTTGTAGGGGTAGTGCTAAGAGTGCCTACCCCCTATCTATCGGGGCAACCGGGCGTGGGATTGCCCCTACAACAATTAGGCGAATGATTTAGGGTTGCTATAGACAAACAAAGTCGGCCCAGCCCGACGGCAGAATCAAAGGGGCATTAAAGCCGGATGAGGCTCAAAACTCTCCTTTCTCATTCCCTTGATTCTTGCGAAAATCACGCAGTTATGTTGTTAAACCGGGTTTATGCGTCCAGGAAAGTTCTAGTTTTTCCTGCTATTTTCATAATTTCCTCATTTTTTTGATTTAGCTTTGAGATCGATCGGTGATTCGTTCATTTAAACCCTGATTCCCTAGAAATTCTAGAGATTATCTCAGGGAGTCGGGGTTTTTTGTTACCTGCAAAGCGGATCGGCTATCACCGTATTTACAGGCAGAATAACTCCTCCAGAAGTTACGCACACTTGCCTCAATAACGGTTTTTTTAAACCCGGAATCACAGAGGCAGCCAAGTTTTTTGCTAAAAAACTCGGTTTGGGCCGGCTAATCGAAGATTTACGCAGAGTTACCTGAGAACCTGGTTTATTAACCCAGGAGCACAGATTCAGTCAAGTTTTTGGCTAAAAAACCTGGTTTTTGCCTAACTGTTGTAATCCCGGCTGCGGCCAAAGTATATTTATCAAAAAAAAATGATGGTCTTCATAATTTCCTCATATTTTTTAGATAAAGTTTACTTCGAGCTCAAAATCTGAAGGTCGATCGCACTCTCAGCACCATTCCGCTGCCAAAGAGTGAATCTGTTGTCAGGAGAGTTCGGGAAAGTGACGGTATTTTCGATTAACGGGTGCAACAGAACAACAACGTTAATAAGTCAGGATATCAGCCCTGCATATTAAACAAACCGGGTTTTTTCGCCGGAAAAAAAGGGGTTTTTTCGCCAAACCTCTCAATGTTGGCAGGATTACTCAATGCTAAAAAAATTAATAACTGAAGATGTGGTTCGCGATCTCGAATAACACCCAAAAAATAAGTCTGTCCTTTTGTCAAGAGCCAAACTCACAATTGCCACTAACAGGCAAAGCCAAGTCTCAGTAAGTTTTTGAAAGAGTGTGGAGATTTTTTAAATGTCTGATCGGCTATCTTATAAAGGTAACAACCAGATTCTGTGCTATTACGCAAATGTTACCAACCTAGTTCAGGTGGTTCGGATTGGGAACATTCCTAATTGGTACTTTGAAAGAGTGATGTTTCCGGGACAGCGACTGATGTTTGAAGCTGCGGCAGAAGCAGTCTTAGAAATTCACACTGGTACGGTGGCAAGTGCTATTTTATCCGACAAGATTCCCTGCTACGTGCTGCGGGTTATAGAAGAGGTAAGTTCCGAGTTTGAGCTGGTGATGACCGAAGAACGATGGGCGGTATTAGCCGGTTAAAATTCATGAGAAATCAGACGAAAACGAGAACGGGTACAAAAATATTAGTTAACGAGTGTTTGGGGACAGGGAAAATGCAGAAAAATCTTGTCAATATTACCTTGGCTGTAGTCACAGAGGAAGTAGAAATTATCTTGGAGTCTTATCCGAAGCACCCCTACCAACAAGCTTTTTCGCCTGCGGGATTGCGACAGGATTTAATTGCTTACGTGCTCAGCCGAGTTCCGAATAGATATACTGCGATCGACTCCGGCGAGTCTGTGTCAAACCAAACTGTTCAGGTTCGCTGTTCTTCAGAACAGTTGCTGCACATAGAAAATTTGATTCATACTGGCATTCGCGACGTGCTGCACAGCTATCAGAAGATAGATTACCCCCTACCTGAAGAAGTTAAATTCGATTCGAGAGTTGCTAGTTGGTTTTGATAGTTTATTGTCATTGAGGGAGACGCCGAGATTCTCGGCACTCTCGGTTTCTCAGTTGGGCGAGGTGAAATTGTGTAGTGACGGAAAGCATCCAGGATACCCGCCACGCGATCGATCCGTCCAGAAATAAAAAACCTGTATCCGATAAAGGAGCCGAACGTATTTATCCGTGGGCTCAATGCTTAAATCTAAAATCTAAAATCTAAAATCTAAAATCGATTGACTTGATGGTTCAAGACTTTTGGTAATCGCCACAGCCGTCGCAGGGGCCATTGGGATTGACAGCGCAGCGCAGAATTTCCGATCGAGCATTAAAGCGACAGCTAGCATCTCCGATAACCCAGATGCCGCTTACAAACGTTCTTTCCGTCGGCGGTGTGGCCGACTGCACGTACAGGGCAATTTTTTGCAGTTGGTAGCGGCCGGATTTGAGTTGATAGCGGTGGTGGCGTTCCAAAACAGCGTAGGTTTGTCCCTCTAAATCTACATAGTTCCCCGGTTGTGGCGTCCAATCGAGCCGCAGGCTACCTAAATATTGGCGGGGGTGAGAGAGAATCACCTCTACGGGTAAAGTATTTTGTTCCATGTGGCGGTGCGTTGGCGAACTGAACTAAAGGGGCAAATAGTTGAATCAACCTACATATTGTTCATCTAGAAAGATAAGTTTTTATAGAGAGAGTAATTTAGGTTTAGGCGCTACACTTAACTATAGAACCTTTGGCGATCGGGGGATAGCGGACTGATCTTGGGATAGCCGACTCCCTCCACTACGTTGGGCCCAAGAGGCTAGGAAATAAACTTCAACTCGCTTGAGGTAACTCAAGTTAAGTTCGATTAGGTTTGATAAAGCAGTACACGCTGATGGTATCGCAAGTCGCAGGTGCGATCGATACGCGGTTGAGATTCCTGAACAGATTTTAACTGTTTGCAGGACTTGGGGTGCTTGGGGTGCGTTTGTACTGAGGACTTCACAGCTAACTACAAACCAAACCTAATTTTTGGCAATCAAAATTCCCAAAAATATGCCATTCCTTCCATGATTCCCCAAGCGGAAGCAGAACCGGCTAAATAATGATTTTCAGTGCCGCATTCGCGATGCCATTCTAATAGTTCTGATAGAGCATTCGCGACGATTACTCCCCGGAAATCCTGCTCAAACATACTGATATCATTGCCAGAATCACCGCAAACTAATGTTGCTTCAGATGGAATTTGTAGGCGCTTTTGTAAATAAGTAAGGGCATTGCCTTTATTGCTAGTTTGTGGTAAAATATCTACATTACTATTGCTGCTAAAAATGATTTGAGCTGGCAGTCCCGATTCAATTAACTTTTGCTGCAAAGCCTTGATTGTCGAGCTATTTTCGGCTGCTGGTTCCAGAGTATAACTGATTTTCCAAGGATTTTGTTCTTTTAGGGATTGGGGTTTAAGCTGGGAAAACTGCTGTGCTAAAGAGGCGATCGCTATTTTATCCCAGTCTTGAGAAAGATATTCCGCCCAATCTAAATCGAGGGTTCCGTCTTGGTAAATTTCGCTGCCTACACCTGCGATCGAATAGTCCGGTGCTAGCAGTTGCTTTTGGGCAATTAATTCGCAAGTTGAAGCATGAGAACGCCCGGTAGCGTAAACCAAACAAATTTGCGATCGCACAGGTTGCAAGCGCTGGTTGAAAACTTGAGTTGCTTCGTCATCTCCGACTAGCGTGTTGTCTAAATCTGTAACTAATAAAAACTTCATTTGGGGAATTAGTCAGGAGTCAGTAGTCATCAGTCATTAGCGATCGGGAATCGATCGCTTCCTAAAATAAATTTAACTATTTATAAGAATTTGTTAAACCAACTACATTTATAAGCAAGCTTATCGTTTAAGATGGGCCAGATTTAATTTTCAACAAGTGGTGTGAGTGGTATGGTGAATAATGCAACCTCCGTTAAAGCTTTTTGGCTGTCTTTCTTGATTTCTGGTGCGGCAGTGCCTTTGGGGCCGATCTCCGCAACAGCTCAAATTCAGGATACCTCAACTCCAGAAGTTGCGCTAGAAGCGAGTGCCGTCCCTACGGCTACCCCAGACGCAGCGCTGGCAGCAGGTAAGATTGAGATACCGCAGTTAGCGGCGATTACCGCAGAGACTAACTCCGCAGTCGATCGCGCTTTACCCGACACAGATGCAGCATGGGTGAATGGCGCTTTACCCCAAACAGATATAGCAACAGTCGATCGCGCTTTACCCGAAACAGATGCAGCATGGGTGAATCGCGCTTTACCCCAAACAGATATTGCAACAGTCGATCGCGCTTTACCCAAACAAGATATAGCAAAAGTCGATCGTGCTTTACCCGAAACAGATGTAAAAGTCGATCGCGCTTTACCCGAAACTGATGCAGCATGGGTGAATCGTGCAACAACAACCCCAGAAATAACCGAGGCAATCGGCGAATTGCCCCCACAGAAGTTAGAAATTGCAAACTCTCCTCAGTCTCAACAAGTTGCTGAAGCCAGCAAAGTTGCCGACATCAGCAGCGAGACGGGCAGCGCTGATGACCTCAGCATACAAGAAGACGCAGCACAAGTCACCTCTGTTTCCCAACTCTCCGACGTGCGGCCGACTGATTGGGCTTTTCAAGCACTACAATCCCTAGTTGAAAGATACGGCTGCATTGCGGGATATCCAGACGGCACATTCCGAGGCAATCGAGCAATGACTCGGTATGAATTCGCCGCCGGATTAAACGCTTGCTTAGACCAAATTACCAAACAAATTGGCGGTTCTGCTGGTAATTTAGTCAAGCGAGAAGATTTACTTGCTTTGCAAAGATTGCAAGAAGAATTTGCAGCAGAATTAGCTACATTGCGCGGTAGAGTAGATGCTTTAGAAGCCCGCACTGCCGAATTGGAGGCCAACCAATTTTCAACTACTACTAAACTCAACGGATTTGCTTGGTTTAACCTGACTGGAGCTTTTGCGGGCGATCGAGTCCGAGTTGAAGCGACAAATGGAAATGCTGCTCCGCTCGATCGAGTAGCCGGACGCGATCCTGTCACCAACAGACCAATTGTGCAGAGAGTGGACGATGATCCAGAAATCACTTTCAGCCAATTAGTTTGGTTGACTCTCACTACTTCCTTTACAGGGAAAGACGAATTGATTACACAGCTAGCTGTAGGTAACGGCAATTCCCCAGCCAACCAGTATACTTCAACGGGTTTTTTCAATACATTCGGCACTCCTTTTCTCGATCAAACTGCGGGAGCAAATCCCAATGAAGTTATCCTGCGGGAACTTTCCTATCGGTTCCCGCTTACCAACAGCTTGCAAGTAGTAGTCGGGCCGCGGATTAATTTTTACCGCTACTTTGACAACAATAAATTTAACTTTTTCGTAGACGGTGCGAGCAGCTTTAATTCTAACAACAGCCCTTTGTTAAGCGCTACCAGACGGGGTGCCGGTGCTTTGGCTTTGTGGGATATCGGCCGCGCATTGAAACTGCGTTTTGGCTACTTGGGCGAGAGTACAGAATTTTTGCCAACTTCCGTGTTTAATTCGGCTTCCAATCCGTCTCAAGGGTTGTTTGGCGGGACAAATACGACTACAGCAGAATTAACATTCAGTCCTAGCGAGCGGACTAATTTGCGCTTTTTGTACAGCCGTTCAAACATCCAGCAAATCGGCGGCTTAATTGGATCTCCTAACAGCAAGCCGTTAAACGGTGTGGCAGATGACGGTTTTGGTGGTCGGCTGGGGAATGCGACTGCGAATACTTATAGTTTCAATTTCGATTGGTCAGTCACTCGCGGTTTTGGTCTTTTCGGCCGTTACGGCTACGCCGAAACCAACATATTTCCCAAGACTAACCGACCCGACGGCACGATCAAAAATCAATCTTATCAGTTAGGAGTTGCATTTCCCGATTTGTTCAAAGAAGGAGCTTTGCTTACGGTGTCATATTTAGTACCTTTTGACTTTACTGGCGGTCGGAGGTTTCTGGTTTCTGGCGGAGGGAATGGCGGCACGCAGTACGAAATTGAGGCAACTTATTATTTTCCTCTCACCGACCATGTTTCGATCGTACCAGCATTTTATGCGATCGGCAATCCCAACAATTTCGATAACAACCCGACAATTTTTGTGGGCAATTTGCGGACGCAGTTTAGTTTTTAATTCCCAGCATGGGAACCCAGAAACCGGGTTTTTTGACGAAAAGACGCGTTGTAGCCCGCACCCAAGGTAAAAAACCCAGTTTCTAATACCACTTCTCTAAAAATTTGCTACAGTTTGGGTAGGGGCGGGTTCGCGATAAGATTGGCCACCGAAAAATAACATTGATAAACCCGCCCCCAAGACTGTAGCATTAATTTAGAGAATTGGTGTAAGTAAGTATGGGCGGGGCGGGTTTATATAATTTGTCGATAATTATCAAAAATATAGGCGAACCCGCCCCTACAAAATTTAACATCATACAAGTCCGAATCAAACTGACATGACATCAATTGACACACTCAATAATTAATCCGTGTATTCGTGTTCATCCGTGTAGTGCCTTCCTGATTCCTTCTACTTAGGAATGAGAATTAAATAACTTCCACAATAACAATTAAAATTGTAAGTTATTTAATTCGCGATCCTTAATTGGAATTTCGATGATAAATTCAGTACCTTTACCGGGTTCAGAGTGACACTGCAATTTGCCGTTGTGTTTTTCAACGACAATTTGGTGCGAAATTGATAAACCCAAACCTGTGCCTTTACCTACGGGTTTTGTGGTAAAAAACGGGTCAAACAAACGCACAAGATGATCTTCGGGAATGCCCGCTCCATTGTCTTTAATCCGAATTAAAATGCTCTTGCGATCGAGAGTTTCTGTTTTAATGGTAATCGTAGGAAAGGTATAATCGGCTGTGTTTTTTGCTGGGCTGCTGTTTTCTTCCAATGCGTCGATCGCATTTGCCAATACATTCATAAATACCTGATTTAACAGTCCGGGATGACAGTTTATTTGCGGCAGTTCTCCGTATTCTTTAATGACTTTAATGCCCTGCCAGTTGGGTTTTGCTTTCAGTCGGCTGTTCAACATTAACAAGGTACTTTCTAAACCTTCGTGAATGTCGGCAGTTTTGATTTTTGCTTCGTCGGCCCGCGAGAAATTTCGGAGAGTTTGAATAATTTCTACAATGCGCTCGCATCCTGTCTGCATTGAATTGAGCAATTTTGGCAGGTCTTTTGCTAGAAATTCTAAGTCTATATCTTCGGCTTGTTGCTGAATTTTTGTAGGGGAATTTGGGTACTCTTCTTGATAGACTTGCACGATTTCTAACAAGTCGAGGACGTAGCCTCGGACGTGGCAGAGATTGCCTGCGACAAAGCCCACTGGGTTGTTAATTTCGTGGGCAATTCCTGCTAGCACCTGTCCGAGGGAAGACATTTTTTCGGTTTGTACTAGCTGCATTTGAGTTTGCTGCAAGTCGCTCAAAGCTGTTTGCAGTTCTTGGGATTTTTGCCGAACGCGCGAGGCGGCGGCGGCCCGTTCTTCCTCAACTCCGATCGCCGCGGCAATAATTCCGATCAGCTTGCAGTCGGCTTCTGTGGGCGCGATCGACTCAGTGTAGAGAACGCACATCGCACCCACGTAATTGTCGCCCAGCCGCACTGCTTGTCCCAGATAGCTTCGCAGTTGGTAGCGGATGACAGCGGGATCGATTTGGGCGTAGATCGTGTTCTGCAAGTCAGGAATGGCAACAGCCCGATCGCTTCCTTTGCTGCATACGTCGGTGCAGATGTGGCCCTCGGCGCGATCGACCAGCGGGTAGTCGGGCGGCGCTTGCCAAGTCGCGATCGCGCGCAGCACACCCTCACCGACGTGGCTGTAGATGGCGCAGTTTCCGCCCAAAAGCTCGCCGGCTAAGGATGTCAGCCGCTGGATGTTCTCAGCGGCGTCGGTGGTGAATCCCAAAAAGCACTGGTTGATTTTGCTGAGGCGGTACTCTGCTTGCCTGCGCGCGGTCATGTCGCGGGAGTTGATCACAATTCCTTTCACAGCGGGGTCTGCTAGCAAGTTGATGCCCACACCTTCGAGAAAACACCAAGAACCGTCAGCGCGCCGGAACCGGCCTTCTACGGCGATCGGAGCGCCTGAATTTGCGATCAGTTTTTCGAGGTAGGAAATCACCGAGGCAAGGTCGTCAGGGTGGATAAAATCGAGAACCATTTGACTAGCTAGTTCCTCGGGTTCGTAGCCCAAAACTCTTTTTACAGAGGGGCTTTCGTAAACAATGCGACCGCTTCCGTCGAGAATAGTAATGATGTCTGAACTGTTGAGAATGAGCGATCGCCACTTAGCCTCATTTTGGAACAAAGCTGACTCGGCTTGTTTGCGATCGGTAATATCCTCTACCATTTCCAAAATAAACTGCGGCGTTCCCTGACTGCTGTCGATGACAGAAGCGCTGAGGCGTCCCCACCTGATGCTGCCGTCTTGGCGGAGGTAGCGCTTCTCGATTTGGTAAGCTTCGCGGGAGCCCGCGACTAACTGTTGGCGCAACTGGCGCGAAACTTGTGCGTCTTCCGGGTGCGCGCAGTCGTCGAGGCCGAGACCCCGCAGTTGAGCTTCCGATCTGCCCAGCATAGCTTGAAATGCCGGATTAGTGGCGATCGCCACACCTTCGAGGGTAGCGACTACCATGCCGATCGCAGCGCGTTCAAAAATTGCCCGAAACCGCTGTTCGCTGTCGCGCAAAGCTGCATCCGCTGCCACTTCCTGGGTGATATCCCGCCCCGCCACGGCCAAACCTTTGCGCGAACCGTCGGGGTTGAACAGCGGCACTTTCCGCACTTCAAACAAATTGCTGCCGCCTGTGGGCAACGAGACAATTTGGCGGCGGTCGGTAAGAGTGCCTGCTTGCCAGGTGGTTTCGTCGGTTTCCTGCCAAGTTAGCAGGATTTCTCTGACTCTGGGATCGGCGGCGGCAGCGAGTTCGGCAGTAGTTTTGCCCTGGTAGTCTGCGGTTTCCCAGCCCAAAAGTTGGAGGGCGCAGTCGTTGGCAATCAGCCAGCGCCCCTCGCTGTCTGTGAGGTAGATCGCGTCGGGGACGGCGTTAATAGCAGTTTTCAGCCAGTATTCTCGATCGCGCAGGGCTGCTTCGGCTTGTTTGCGATCGGCGATTTCGGCGACGGTTCCTTCGTAGTAAAGGAGTTCGCCATCTGCGCCGCGGACTTCGCGCACGTTTTCCGAGATCCAGGTTGTGCTGCCGTCTTGGCGGCGGACGCAGGACTCAAACTCTTTGAGGGAGCCGTTTTTGCTGATTTCTGCCATGAAGGAAGCGCGGCGGGTGCGATCGGCGTAAATGTTTTTGGCCGAACATTTTGCGATCAGTTCTGACGGCGAATCGTAGCCGTACATTCGGGCGAGTGCCTGGTTGGCGCTGAGGTAGCGCCCGTCTGGGGCCGTTTGAAATATGCCTTCGGTGGCGTTTTCAAAGATGCTGCGGTATTTTGCCTCGGCTTGTTTGAGGGCTTCTTCTGCTTGGAAGCGATCGGTGATATCAGATTGGACGCCGATGAAGTGGGTGACGGTGCCGCTGCTGTCGCGCACCGGCGAGATGGCGAGTTCGTTCCAGAAGGGGGTGCCGTCTTTGCGGTAGTTTTTCAGAACTACTTTGCAGTCCTGTTGTTCTTTCAGGGCGACGCGGATGCGATCGACGGCCGCGAGATCGGTATCCGGGCCTTGCAGGAAGCGGCAGTTCTGCCCGATTATTTCGCTGCGATCGTAGCCTGTAATCCGCTCGAAAGCCTCGTTGCAGTAGACTATAGGCTTGTCGGGCCGCTTCGCGTCCGCGATCGCGATGCCGTTGCTGGTAGCTGCCAGGGCGCGATCGTACAGTCGAAATACTTCTTCTATTAAATTCGGTGTGCCGCCAGTACGAGTCGGCGATAGCGTTTCAGAAGTAATGCTTATATCGATCTGCATAAGTTTCTATAAATTGAGTTTATTGTAGATACCGACTGCCAGCACACCCTAAAGTTTAACAGAATTTCCCTGTTTTCCGAAGCCAGAAGTTAGAAGGCTATCGTGCAGAATTTGCGCGGTAACTTCTACATAAAAAAAATCTGGCTTCTCTCGGTTTTTTTTTCCTTCTGCCTTCTGCCTTCTGCCTTGTGCCTTCAAAGGAATCATGGTTGTTAATTTATAATAGTTGTTCCAGCGATAACTCTATCTCTGGTATAGTTTATTTTGCAGATTTTTAGCTGCTTACAAATTCGGTTATTTATTTCTGCCGTTAAACAAAAATTTATCATCCGGCTCTAGTAAAAAAATCAATTAAATACTTTATAGTTAAATGAGTCAAACTATTCTCTCAAACAAACAGAGTAAAAATTAATTTTGAACGAACACAGCAAGTTCTGAAATATCGTCGATCGCGAAAGTCGGTTCTAGGGCGAGACACTGAGCGCGATCGCCATATCCGTAAGCCGCCCAACAAACATCTATCCCAGCATTTTTAGCAAACAGCAAATCAACCGCTGTATCGCCCACCATTAAAATTTGACTGTTATCCAACTCCGGGAACAGCGGTTTAATCATCGAGTGAAAAACAGTCGGATTTGGTTTCGGAATTATTTGTCCGTTATCACCTAATATCAAATCAAACAAACTGTGAATTCTCAAACTTTTTAGTAATAAATTAACAAAAGTAACCTGTTTGTTGCTGAAAACTCCCAGGCTCAATCCAGACTGACGCGCCAACTGCAACAATTGCTTTGTCCCGGTAAATAACTCTACCTGCTTTTCACCTTCCGTCCGATAATAAGAGCGGTAAGTTTCCACCCATTCAGGAATTGCGCTTTCCTCGATCGCCGGATGGAGGATTTTAAAACTATTTGGTAAATTGATGCCGATCGTCGCTATAATAGTATCAGCAGCAGGCGGGGTAATATTGAAAGTTTCAAAAGTTTTGGTAAAGCAAAATACAATAGCTTTGTGGGTAATTGCCAAAGTGCCGTCGAAGTCGAAAATAATTAAGTTGTACTGACTCATATTCCGTTCCCAATGTGAAGTAGAATCTTTAAACATTCAAGAGGTCAATCGATTTTAGATTTTAGATTTTAGATTTGAGAATTGAAGTATTGACTTGCGCGAGATAAATACGTTCGGCAAGTTTCTCGGATACACGTTTTTGATTTCTCCACGGATGAATCGCGTGGCGGGTATCCTGGATGCTTTCAGTCAACATGAGTGTCACCGAAAAACCAGAACTTCTAGTAACAGATTTTACCGATTTTCCAAATCACACTCAATTACCAGATTCCGACGGTACTTTTGTGGAAAACTTTCAAGAACATCCTCAAATCATCCTGTTAACAACATCTGTTCGCCCCATTTTAGACCAACTTCATCCCGACGGACAATATTGTATCGGTCAAGATTCCGGCATTTATTGGCGAGTCCCGCAACCCCCAGAACCACTAGCCAATGGAGCCGAAGCACCAGATTGGTTTTACGTGCCCAACGTGCCCCCAACTCTCGACGGAAATATGCGGCGTTCCTATGTAATGTGGAAAGAATTAATGCCGCCATTAATCATACTAGAATTTGTGTCTGGAGATGGCAGCGAAGAAAGAGATAAAACTCCAAGAAAGGGCAGATTCTGGATTTACGAGCAGATTATTCGACCTGCTTTTTACGGAATTTATGAAGTCAGAAAACCCAAAATAGAATGCTATCATTTGGTAGAAAATAGATTTGAGTTAATGTCAAAAAATCAGCGCGAACATTACCAAATCGAGCCAATGGGATTGGAGTTAGGCATTTGGCAAGGAATTTATCAGGGCGTAGAACTGCCTTGGATGCGCTGGTGGGATGCTGAGGGGAATTTGTTGCTGGCTGCTGATGAACGGGTTGAACAAGCGGAATTGGCAGTCGAACAAGCGCAGTCAGAAGCAGAACAAGAGCGGCAAAAGCGAATAAGCTGATACGCAGCTAGATTGTATAATATAAATATAAGATAAGCGATAATTAGTTATAATGTATGCCAGCCAA
>NZ_JAUBRP010000123.1:0-12285 GCF_036701935.1 Microcoleus sp. M2_D5
GTCCCGCCCGTCTATCGGGGACGGGCGGGACGCCCATCCCACAAGAAAAAAGGCAAATTATTTAATTGACGATCCTAAAATCCTCTCAAAGAGGACTGAAGAACTCATGAGTCCTCTCAAGCGAGGACTTTTGCTTTGAGGCTCTTGTTTCAAGCCTTGCCGGACTGAGGAAAATAGCGTTAAGTTGACACCAATGGGCAGTGCCGTGTCCTCGGTATCATTCCGATGCAACCGGAAACGATATTACTACCCGTGCATTTCTCCATTCGGCATAATTGTACCGCGCCACTGAGCCCCCGCTAAATTAGCAGTGCTCAAATCTGCCCTAATCAAAGTTGTGCGGTGCAAAATTGCCTCCCGCAAATCTGTTCTAGCCAGGTAAGCATCAGTCAAATCAGCTTCACTCAAATTTGCCTGATTCAAATTAGCTCGACTCAAATCAGCCCGCACCAAATTAGCTCGACTCAAGTCAGCCATAACTAAATTAGCATTGCTCAACTTAACATCAGGAAGAAATGCACCCCGCAAGTTAGCGCCAGCAAATTCAGCATCAATTAACACAGCTCTTTCCAACTTAGCATTTGTCATTACAGCCCAGGAAAAATTTGTTTCTACCAAAGTTGCTTCAGTCAAATATATGCCATCTAAAATAGCTTCGCTCAAATTCGCCTGAGTCAGATTTGCTTCTCCCAGAGATGCTTCTGTCAAATTAGCGTGACTGAGATTAGCTTTAGTCAAATCGGCACCTTGCAAATTGACGCCCCGCAAATCGGCACCTTGCAAATTTGCACCCCGCAAATTTGCACCCTCAAAAATCCGCACCTCCTTCCGCAAATTTGCACCCCGCAAGCAAGCCCCGCGCAAATCGGCACCTTGCAAATTCACACCTCGCATATCTGCATCGCTCAAATTTGCATCAATAAAAACTGCCAAAGAGATGTTTGCTTTGCGAAAGTCTGCACCTTGCAAAGTCGCTCCGTGGAAGTCTGCATCGGACAAATTTGCTCCGCTCAAGTTTGCTTGATTTAAGTTAGCACCGCACAGCTTTGCATTAGTTAAATTTGCGCGCTGAAGGTTAATTCTGCTCAGGTACGACATCGCTAAGTTTGCACCCCAGAGGTCAGCATTACTTAAATTGACGCCAATTAAATCGGCACCGCTCAGGTATACCCCTCTGAGATTCATACCTTGAAAATCTAGTTCTCCTGATGTATATCGCCTTAAAATTTCGCTGGCATTCATATTTGTTTTTGTTGTTAATTAGGTACAATCTGCTATTTCTAGAATTGTTAAAATTCTTCTGTTCGCGCAGGCGGAATTAGTTTTGGTCGCCCCTGACTTAAGTCGGGATATTTAATGATTTTGATTGACAAATTCTTGAGTCCAAGAAACTGTTTTGCTGCCTAACTGTCGCCCGTGAATTTTCACATGAGTAAGATATTTGGATTTTAAAGTACACAGTTTTTTGTGAATGTATGTAGCTGTAGCCTGTTGGTTTGGTACTTCAGCAGACTCCAGAATCACATGGAGCCAACCGTCTTTAAATCCTACTGTTGCAGCAATTCCTTTAGGCTGTAGCAATTGATTAATCAATTGGGCGATCGCCTTTGGTTTGCCTTGTTTTGCCATTTCCAGAAGCTGATACTGATTTGCTTTATGGCTAGAGTTTTCTGGCGGTAGTTCGGAAATATTGTCAACTAGGTTTTCCGTGATTTCAGAAGAATTTTTTCCGCTTTCTTTTGACTCCAATTCAATCAAAATTTCCAGCAATTTATCGGTAAACTTCTGAACTTTGCCTACATACTCTCTGAGATTTTTATATTTCCAGTACAAACGCTCTTCTACACTCCCCGTAGAAAACTTTCCATTCAAGGCTGATTCTAACTGGGTGAATATATTTTCTATTTGCGCTGTGGCGGAGTTAGCACTTTGACTGACTAATTCTGTCATTTCTTCTTCCAATTCCAACTTGCGTTTGATGGAATCGCTAATATTTATAATAACAGGAGCGGCCGGTTCTAAAATTTCGATAATAGTCGGCATTTCTGCAACTGGGAATGTTTCTACCATTTCCTGTCTGAACTCGGTAGGATAATTATTGCTGGTTTCGGGTTCTTGAAACGGTAGATTTTCTGCCGTGTCAGGCACTAAGTAACTCTTTTGAGGGTCATAATGATAGTGAGGTGGAGCAGCTTGGAGGATGTGAGTAATCTCGCCTGGATCAAAATAATCGCTGCGTTTGTCCACCAGCTCAATCTCTTCATAAACACTGTTGTTTAAATGTGTCTGATCGTAATCTTCACTAGCCGAAGATTCGGCTTCATGGGGTTCTTCCTGTTGCATTTTTGTGTAACAAGGATTCATCGCTTTGATGATTACGCTCGCTGCTTGGTCGTTTTCATCTCTGTTGTCGAGATTGCTAGCAGTTCTGTACAATTGAGATTCCAGTTCGGCTAGGCTGCCACAGACATTAAACAGTTGTCGCAGTAGATTGTCAAGTTCTTGAGTTTTCAGCAGTAGCCAGTCGCGATCGCTAAAGGTAAAGTGGTGATAAAGAGTAGAAAAAATTAGGATTTTCGCCCTCAGCGGATTTGTTTGCTGCAAAATTTTTTGTCGCACATCAAATAAAGTGCCGGGGTTTCTTGCCCTTTCTTCGCTGCTGGGTACTTCCGAACTAAAGTGTTCTTCAAATGCGGGAGATTCCTGACCGCCAAAACTAGATATGTTTACTTCTAATTTGGTGAAGTCTTCAAATTCATACAGCCTGCTAAGTTGACAGACTATGAGGTCTGCTACTAAAGCATACTCGGTTTTTTTATTAACCTTAGAGACTATACTATTTAAAACTGCTTCAATATCTTCTAACCGGCTGTATTTCGCGCACAGTTCTTCGATTAAAATCCTTACATCTGCGCTGGCGAGTTGGGCCGGGTCGTTTTCCCAGAACTCTTTACAAGCAAAAAATATTATTTTTTTAATACGCGAGAGATTCACGTCTTGTTCTAATTCGCGAACAACTTCATCTAAAATAGATAAAGCTTTCATAGTTTTCCTCCCATAAAAATACCCTGTCAGTCGATTTTAGATTTTAGATTTTAGATTTTAGATTTACTTGCAGCGCCGTGAATCTGGGAACCAGAACTTGAGTCTAAAATTTTAGTATCTCCACTCAGGAGCGTAGGTGGCACGGTACCCGTTTTTGGGCGGGTCAACACTTAGCAAGAAATAATACAATTATACCACATTTGATAAATGCAAGACTTTGATGCGATCGTAATTGGGAGCGGTATTGGGGGCTTAGTCGCAGGCTCGATGCTAGCTCGCTACGGGAAGCGGGTGCTCGTCTGCGAGAGCCACATCATAGCGGGCGGGGCAGCTCACAGCTTTTCGCGCCGGGGATTTCACTTTGATTCGGGGCCTTCTTTTTATTGCGGTTTGACTGACTCCCGCTCGTTTAATCCTTTGCGGCAAGTTTTTGATGTTTTGGAGGAATCGATCGCAGCAATTTCCTACGATCCGCTGGGGCATTACCATTTTCCAGAGGGAAGTTTACCGGTGTATGCTGATGCGAGAAGTTACTTAGATGCTGTAGCTAAATTCGCACCGCAAGGTGCTGTAGAATTACAGCAATTTCAAGAAAATTTATTAGTTTTGTATGAAGCTTTGCGTGGAATTCCGGCTTTAGCGCTGAGATCCGACTGGCAGTTAATACCTGTTTTGCTGTCTCGGTACTCGCCTGCTTTGCTGAAGCTGTTGCCGCTAGTAGGTGTGATCGCGGGTTCAGCAGGTTCCTTGATGGATCGGGACGTGCGGGACCCTTGGGTGCGGCGTTTGATAGATTTGGAGTGCTTTTTGCTGTCGGGTTTGAAAGCGCACGGAACTGTCGCGCCAGAAATAGCTTTTATGATTGGCGAACGATCGCGCTGTGCGATCGAATATCCTGTAGGTGGCAGCGGTGCGATCGTCGATGCTTTAGTTCGAGGTTTGCAGCGCTGGGGAGGAAAATTGCGCCTGGGAACTTCCGTCGAGCAAATATTAGTTGAATCCGGCAAAACCAGCGGCGTTCGCTTGAAAAATGGCGAAATTATCCGCGCCCCAATTGTCATTTCCAATGCCACCGTTTGGGATACTTATACAAAATTACTGCGCCCTGAAGATTTGCCGGAAAGCTACCGAAAAAGCGCTTTGTCGGTGCCAGCAGTAGACAGTTTCATGCACCTGCATTTAGGAATTAAAGCCGAAGGACTCGAAGGTTTGACCGGCCACCACGTCGTCGTTCGCGACAGCAAGATTGACATTACAGTACCCGGAAATACTTGCATGATTTCGATTCCTACAGTGTGGGATGCAACTCTCGCGCCGCCCGGACATCACGCCGTTCACGCTTATACATTGGAACCTTACGAAGGTTGGGAATATGGCGAATTGTACCAGCAGAAAAAGCAAGAGCGATCGCAATCTCTGTTTCAAGCTTTAGAAAAAATTATACCGGATTTGCGATCGCGGATAGTCTTAGAGTCGATCGGCACACCGCTAACCCACGCCCGATTTTTGCGCCGATATCAAGGAACATACGGGCCTGCAATCGCCGCCGGAAAAGGCACATTTCCCGGCCCGCAAACACCCGTCAAAGGCTTGTATCGCGTGGGAGACAGCACCATGCCCGGAATTGGCGTCCCAGCCGTCGCAGCATCGGGTATTTTGTGCGCGAATACTTTGGTAAATTCCGATGTTACAGCACAATTTTTGTAAGCGAAGGAAGTTCGGCAACGAGCAATGTACGGGATGTAACGGATGTAACTCACATCTTGCACCATTGTCAATAAACCTTTTATGAACAGGCAAGATGCCTGTTCCACAAAAAAATTTATCTCTTGTGGAACAGGCATCTTGCCTGTTCTTGAGAATGGTGCAAGATGTCAGATGTAACGGATGTCAGGAAGAAGGAAGAAGGAAGAAGGAAAATTAACTGGTTCCCAGCCTCTGGCGGGGAACCGAGCTCCAGAGGCTCTGCCTCGCTTGCAAAAAAAAACAGGAGGCAGAGCAATAGTGAAATGCGTTCCCAGCCAGAGCCAGGGAACGAGGAAAACGAGGAAAAAACTACTTTTTACAAAATCTGCCTGCTGCCAAAACTGATTATCCACCAGCGGCAAAAGCGCCCATAATTGCGATCGACAAAGCCAAACCTGGCAACAGCAGCAATCCTAACATCAAAGCATCGTGTCCGCTCATCACTTTCTCCTGATATTGACCTTTGACATTATACTCTATAAACCGCCATCTTGCCTCGGTCTTAATAATTAATTAAAACCTGCAGATTGATTCAGGATTGACTGGACAAATTTTATTAACAATGGGATTCCCGCGCAAGTCCAGCGCAGTCAACTGTTGCAAAGATTGCAGGGAACTGATATCAGAGATTTGATTGTTGTACAAGTCTAGTAAAAATAAATTATTTAAAGCTTGTAGCGCGCTGGTATCCGAAATTGGATTGTTGAACAAATAAAGTTGAGTCAAATTAGTTAACGATTTCAGCGGACTGATGTCTGATATTTGATTGTTACCGAGGTTGAGTTCAATTAAATTAGTAAGCGATGTCAAAGGAGTAATATCAGATATTTTATTTTGGAATAAAACCAATTTATTTAAGTTAGTTAGAGATTCCAGCGGAGTAATGTCAGATATTTCATTTCCGAAGAGAAACAGCGTCTTGAGATTTTTTAAGGAAGCTAGCGGGGTGATATCCGATATTTTATTATTGTAAAGGTAGAGTATCTGAAGTTCAGTTAAATTTTCAAGAGGAGCGATATCTGAAATTTGATTGTTGTAGAGAATCAGCGCATTTAAGTTAGTTAAATTTTTCACCGGAGTGATGTCGGAAATTTTGTTGTCAAACAACACAAGTGCGGTAAGATTAGTTAGACCTGCTAGGGGACTGATGTCTGAAATTTGATTGGTATCGAGAACGAGTTGAGTCAGATTTATTAGAGATGACAGCGGACTGATATCTGATATTTGATTGACATCCATAACCAGAGTTTTCAGGTTAGTTAGAGATTGCAGGGGAGCGATGTCATATATTTGATTGCTGCCGAGGATAAGATTAGTAAGTTGAGTGAAAGATGAGAGGGGGCTGATATCGGTAACTTGAAGATTTTTGAGGTTAAGTTCTGTTGTATTAGAAAGCAGTTCGTTGGCTCGATCGCACTCAGCATTGTCTGATATTTGCAACAGTATTTCTACCGTATGTTTTGCGCCAATCGAGAGATTTTCTTTGTGCTTGCACCACTCGGAAAAGTTATTATAATTTGTCATGGGCTGTTCTGCGTTAATCGATTTTAGATGGGAGATTTGAAATTTTAGATAGAGCGTATTCGGTGGTTTATGAAGTACACCCCAGAAACCGGGTTTCTTTACAGTTCTCGCCTCGGATACTGATTCTATTGCTCGAAACCCGGTTTCTCGCGATATACATCTACATGGAATATGCTGTAAGTATAGCAATTCTATTTCATTGGTGAAGGAGATTTTTTTCGGGTTTTGAGAAATTTCAGCAAAAATTGTGTAAAGTAATCTTAACATCGTTAATTGCATTGCCTTCGCAGAAGCCAAGAGCCAACTATGACACCAGAACTAATTTTTAATGCCGGTAATCTGTTCGTTGTGCCTTTCTGGGCAATTATGATTTTATTACCCAACTGGGGAATTACCCGAAAAGTGATGAATTCCTTCATTCCGTTTGCAGTGCTCGCCGTTTTGTACATATATTTGTTTGGTAGCAGTCTGACGGCGGAAAATGCGGCAGCTTTGTCGAATCCCAAGCTAGCAGATATTGCTAAGTTTCTGGGGGAGGAAACGGCGGCGGCTACGGGATGGATACATTTTTTAGTGATGGATTTGTTTGTGGGGCGCTGGATTTATTGGGAAGGACAGCGGACAGGAGTTTGGACGGTTCATTCTTTGGCTTTGTGTTTTTTTGCTGGGCCGATGGGATTGCTTTCTCATATTGTAACTGCTTGGATTACTCAAAGGTTTTTCCCTAATTCTGAAAGTCTTTCAGGGGCGGGTTCTCCGGTTCACCCGCAAGAAAATTGATGTATTGTGGAACGGGCTCTCCTGCCCGTTCGTTCCTAAGAATGGCGCAAGATATCAGTAACAATATAGATCGTAGCTAAACCAGTGCCTTGTATTTTGAAAGAGGTAGATGGCGATTTAGTAGGGTGGGGCGGGTTTATGAAATTATGGGTTTTAGGCAATTATTGTTGGTGAAACCCGCCCCTACAATCCTCGATCGCAGCGAGGTAGATGGCGGTTTACTGTTGGGTGGGGGCGGGTTTATAAAATTATGGGTTTTAGGCAATTATTGTTGGTGAAACCCGCCCCTACAATCCTCGATCGCAGCTTGGAACTTTTACAAAATTTTACCAGATTAAGAATTGGCTAGCGGCAGCACTAAACGAGCCACAATTAAATTATTTTCTAACATTTCTAGATAAAAGTTTCCCCCCATTAAGCGTACCGCTCGCTGACAAATTAAGAGATTTTGCCCGATCGACCTATTGGAACTAGAAACCGCTAATATATCGGGTTCGGAACCGCCGTTGAAGGCAGCAATTAACTGTCGATCGCCCGCGCCGCTATCGATCACAGACAATTCTAACAAATCTTCCCCCAACAACTGAGAGCGAATCTCAATCTTGGCCCCAACAGCAGAGCGCCTGCAAGCCGTCGCCAGCAATTCGCACAGAATCAAATCCAGCTTGATGCTGTCCCCGCGAACGCTCAAAGTCTGGCCCGCAGGCATCGACACAGCAGTTTCTCTGTGGACTTCCAGCGAGACTTTCGACTGTTTGACCAGGGAGGCCGTTCGATCGAGCGATCGCCTCAGCCAAGCGCTCACAGGCACCGCATCTTGTGCGAATTGCAGCCGCCAATGTTCCTGTTTCAGCAGCAAATGAGTTGACCCCAAAGCATTGCCAATTTGCCGCAAAACCTGTTGGTAGCGCAAAGTTTTCAGAGCATCCTTTTGCTCCTTCGCCGACTGCAAAATCGACTGACTCAACTCCCCCAACTCCTTCACCCCCGCTCCCACCGTGCGGTAAAACTCCTCAAAACGGCGCTGTTTGTACCAGTTGAGCAACTCCAGATCCAATCGCTGCGACTCCTGGATCGATTGCACCGCCAAATACCTGCGCCACCAAGCCAACTGAGACGCCATCGAGCTGAGTAAACTCACCGACAACTCCGACCACTGGCGGCCCGGAGCGTCCGCAGCCACCACAAGGCCCGCCGGAGCGTGTTCTGGGGCCGTCCGCAGCGCCACCGTCATCATCTCGCCAATTCCCGGACTGCGAAGCCACCGCTTCGTCGCCAGCTGCAGTTGGCTCGTGCTCTGTTGCACTACGCAGTTAGCAGCTAGGGTTTGTTGGATCAAAGCATCCGTTTTGACAGGAATCACCGCCTCGGGATTGAGGGCAAATACGGGATTGGCAGCTACCGCCGCCACGATAGAACCTTCCTCATCACCGGGATTCCAAGTAATTACGGCTACTAAAGGACAGGAAATTGTCTGGGAAACCTGTTGAGCAAAGTTACGATCGAGCTTTTGCAGCGGCAACTCTGGGAACATCGTCGGTGAAGCAGCAGATATCTCTTGCTCAGATTGCTCGTCAGGAGAATGGTGCAAAACCGCCAAACCCGATTTGAGCGATCGCTCAAATTGCTGATATTTGTCGATTGCCGAACTCTGCTGCCACGAGTGCAGGATCAATCCGAGTTGTTGGCCCACCAGCCGCACTAATTCTTGCTCCGATCGCCTCCAAGTGCGAGTTGCACTGTGCCCGACAACCAGCAAACCCTCGATCGATTTGCCATTGGCGATTTTTGATTTGAGATTGGGGTTTTCTCCCTCGGACTTTTTCCTCCGAGTGTTCGATGCCAACAGCGATCGCACCCCCGCCTCCCCCAGCACTTCCCGCCAAGCGCCCAACCGCCCGTCTTCCTCCCAATTTTCAATAGCCAGAGGTGCGCTTTCTTGCAACAGCCCCGCGTCAGCCACATCGAGGGCGTTGAGCGGCGACGGCACTGCCCTGCGGTTGCGGGGCAAATTTTGGCAGACAATTTCAAAGCGATTTTGTTCTTCGCCGTACAGCAGCAGCAAAAAGTATTCGCATTTGAGCCTCTGGCACAACTGTTCGGCGGTATTTTTCAAAGTCGCCTCCCAGTCAGCATCGCTGTAGATGGCGCGGGCTATTCCGGCAGTTAAATCTCGATCGATCTCAATTTGCTGAATTTTCTCCTCCATCTCCGACACAGGAGCCGTCAGAGCTACTAACTGCGCCACTCCCTGCAGGTAATGCTTTTCATTGTCTTGCCAAATCCGCGCTTCGCTGGCTTCCACCGCCAAAAATCCCAACAATTCCCCTTCCGAAACAATCGGCGCAGCCAACAGAGAGCGAGCGCGGATTTGCTGCATCAACCGCCCTGTCAGCTCAGTTTTCAGAGAACTTTGAGATTCACCGATCCAAACCATTTCTTCCCTGCCCAAAGCCTGATAAAATTCGCCCAAGTCTTGGACGGTGATGCCCGAAGCCGCTCGGCCCGGCCCGCTCAAACCCGGAGTAACTTCGCGGTTGCTGACTCGGCGCCAAAAATAGCGCCGCTCTCGCTCGAACCAATAAACATTGGTGCGCGTCGGCTCAATAAATTCGTGAGTTTGTTCGACAACCGCTTGCAAGTATTGGTCGAGCGATCGCAATTCCCCCAACTGCGAAATCAGCGCTAAAAGAGACTCATCTGGGTGTTTGATTTGTTGGCGCTGCCAGTCTTTTTCTATTTGGTAAAGAGCAGTTGCCAGCGCTCCAAATACGATCGCCAACTGCGTTTTTTCCCCAGACTTTGGCGACGCTCCCCACACCTGGGTGCCGAGCAAAATCACGCCGTAGCAGCGGTCTTTGTAGCGCAGCGGAAACAGAGTCGTGCCTTGAATATTGAAAGTTTGAGCTGCTTTGCGCCATTCTCCGGCTCTGTTTTCCGATCGCAAATCCGGGACTCCCACGGGGCGGAGCTGAATCACCACTTGTTCCAGCAAATCTCCCGGGCTGAGGGCAAACCGCTGTTTGAGAAAAGACTGGTCGCCGTTAGGAGTCATGCCGCCTTTCCCGAACAATCTGTGGGCTTGTCGATCGTACAACCCGATCCAAATCAACCGCCAGTCAAATTCCGCTTGCAAGTAACCGAGTGTGGTCGAAAGTAGCACTTCCACATTCTCCTCTTCCCGCAGAGTCTGGAGAACGCGTTCTAGGGTCGCGATTTGTTCGTCTAAATCCTTCGGTCTTTGCTGCTGCCCCATTTCCAAGCTTCCCCGCACCTTGTCTAATTTAAAATTACTAACTTAAATATTCAAAAAAATAAAATGCAAAAGCGTCAACTTATAATATAATCGTCTCACTTATCCTTCAATCTCAAACATTGGATAAAGTCGATCGAAGTTGAAGTAAAAACCTCACCTTCTCCTGAATCTTTTTATTGAGCTTCTCATTTGTCAACTGCCCCAGGATAAGTCATTGGATATTTATCAATCAAGTGTACGCCCGCTGTTGTTTTCCGTATTGAAAACCGATGCCGAGTGGCTGCACAACCGCACTCTCCAAGTTCTCGAACTCGCAGCCAGAACCCAGTCAAACCCCGCAACCAGCCAAATGCTCTCTCGATTGCAGAAATCTTTGGGAGTCCAAGATTCTCGCCTCGAACAATCGAGGTGGGGACTGAGCTTTAACAATCCTGTCGGCTTAGCCGCCGGATTTGATAAAAACGGCGTAGCTGCAGATATTTGGGCAAATTTTGGCTTTGGCTTTGCCGAACTCGGAACAGTCACTTGTCAACCGCAGCCGGGAAACCCCCAACCTCGCTTGTTTCGCTTGACCCAGGACAGTGCAGCCCTCAACCGCATGGGATTTAACAATCAAGGAGCCGCGGCAATGGCAGCCCGGTTTCAGGCAGCACAGAAACAGTCCCCACTCGATGCCCAGCGCCCCATACCTCAGTCTCCGTTCCCGTTGGGCATCAATCTCGGTAAATCTAAGGTAACACCGTTAGAGCAGGCAGCAGCCGACTATTTGGAGAGTTTTAAGCTGCTGAAAGATTGGGGCGACTATTTTGTAGTCAACGTTTCCTCTCCGAATACGCCTGGGTTGCGATCGCTCCAAGATGCTGCTGGGCTTAGCACAATTTTGGAATCTTTGCAACAAGAAAATCAGGGAATCAAGCCAATTTTAGTCAAGATTGCGCCGGATTTGGAGTCAGAGGATCTCGTATCAATCCTCGACTTAGCAAAAACCTACCAACTAGCAGGAATTATCGCCACAAATACCACCATCCGCCGCGACGGATTGAAAACACAAATATTGCGAGAAACAGGCAAACCAATCGCCGAAGAAGCCGGGGGAATTAGCGGGCTTCCAGTGCGGGAGCGATCGACAGAAGTAATCCGATTTATCTGGCAATATACAAAAGGCGAATTACCCATAATTGGAGTTGGCGGCATTTTCACCGCCGAAGATGCTTGGGAAAAAATAGCCGCCGGTGCGAGTTTAATTCAAGTTTACACCGGTTGGGTTTACGAAGGGCCTTGGATGGTGCGCCGGATTCTCGAAGGGTTGTTGCAAAAGTTAGAAGAACGCGGATTTAATTCTATTTCTGAGGCAGTAGGTTCGGACAATCAATAGACATAGGACTGTTGACTGTTAACTGTTAACTAATGACTAATGATATCAATTCCGGTTGCATTGGAATGATTAAACCGCAGAGAACGCAGAGAACGCAGAGGAAGAGAACAGAGAGATGAATAATTCTGATGCTAACGGATTTGATATGACTAATGACTAATGACTATTGACTGTTGACTGGTGACTGTGAGTAAAAAAAATGAAAATTGCGCGAATTATTTGTTGGCAGCTTGATTCGACTTTAAGCCAGACTTAGAAGTGCGGATTTGATATCATTCCGGCCTGACTGCCGGAATTGATATGACTCACAGTGCGATCGCTAAAAAAAGTATCAGGCAATACTCTACCCACATTTTCCTAACATTATTAATACTACAATAAATCTTGGGTTTTATCTCGATTTCAATCAGTATTACATCAAAAGTAAATCGGCGATTGTAATTTTCAATAACTTTAACAATTCCATTGAGCTAACACGCATCTAATACCAATTCACTATGAAGGTACACTAAATGTAGGCTAAAAGTAGAGGAGATGTAATATGGCCAACAAATTTAAG
>NZ_JAUBRP010000124.1:0-11361 GCF_036701935.1 Microcoleus sp. M2_D5
CGCATTAAATTGAGAGCCGACCGTCCTACTTAATGTTTTGTTACATACTTATAAATTTTCCCGCCGACCTACTTAGTCCCATCAAACAAAAGTTGATAGAACTCTTTAAGGAAGCAGTATTTGAGGTAATTTACGTCGTAAGCTACGAACCTTTTAGTGAGAGTTGCCGTTTGTGGGCTTTCACTCTTAAGGAATGACTTTTTGTACTGAATCATCCCATCTGGCTGAATCATCTCAATCTGAGGTGAGGTGAGGCTCCTTGTTTCGTACCAGGGTGTAGTTTCAATTTCCATTGTTTAGTCTCCAAAAATTGAGTTGATTTTTTCAAGTAGCCAGCAACTGTAGCTGGCTACTTGAAAAAATATAAGGTAAAAATGAAAAATTAGGCTTACAAATTGTGTAGAACCCAAGTATTATCCCGTTAAACTCTTTGACCCAAGGCTCTAATCACTTGTGTCAGGTGAATATATACTTATTGATCGATTGTGAGGTAGTTCTGATAATGTTCGTTTTGGCATGGCGTAGCCTTCACAAAACTTAACCTGTTCGGGGTTGACTTGAAGCGAGTTTTGCTGCGATCGTCTTAAGTACAAGGAAGATTTCCGCGCAGCCAGCAAGGTTTACGAGACCGAGCTAACTGCGACTTCCCCAAACGTTACATATCAACGGTTGAGGCTTCATTATTATGTCACAACAGTCCGCTCCAGCGACCCCACGATCGCAATTTTTAACGTACTCGTGGGACAGGCCAATCGCGATTAAATGGTATCGCGACGCCGTTTTTGACGGTATTTCTCACTTCGAGGCTTTTGCTTGTTGCATTGACAGTGGTATCGGCGTCAAGACCTGGCTGGATTACTATCAAGTCCCCGTGCTACTACCCGAACAGTGCGATGCTTTGTATGGCGTTGAGCCAAAAACTACCGATCGCTTAATTCGCTACTTTGACCCGCAGTTGCGGGGGGATGGTATGTTCTGGTGTCCTGAAACTCACCTGCCTGATGCTGAGGAAGCATTAAGTCTGTGCTGGATAGGAAGACCGAGCCTCAATTTCCTATTGCCCCCACGGGCTGTGCTCAAGTTAGCTTGCTTTATGCCAGCCACCACAGAAGTAGTGCGAGTATTGACTTGCTTGGAGGCGATTGCCAACAAAGCTTACGAACCGCTATCCGATCGACCTCGGATGAGTCAAAACTACCGTTCAACTAAAGAGCGGTTAGACCCGAAGGATAAAAACTTTTTGGTTCAAGAGGCCAAAGAGAAGGGTTGTTACGCCTACGCTAAGCACTTTGGTGACTGGAACAGCGGGGTAACTTACAGGCGACTGCTAGTTCACTACGAACGAGGTGGACAGTTCCCGCCTACCCGGCAAGAGCTAAATGATTTGTTGCTTGAGTTCTAATAAACGCTATACGGATGATGTGATTCTAGCTTTCCTTTTTGTTGGCTCTTGTCTTCATTTTTAATAGTAGCCGCCAACTGTAGGCGGCTACTTTTAGAAATAGACTAGGAAGCAAAGAGAGACTCTACTACTTTCATTCACACTATGCACATGATGTGAGTGAAGATTTCCTACTTCCGTGCCGGACGATCGGCAATAAAAAAACCGCCCTTTTTAGGGGGCGGTCGGTAGGTGAAGAGGGGTTAGACGTCAGGTAAATCTGCTTCTGTGTTAATACCTAAATAATGGCGTTGTATCATGTCAGCGCTATTACCACAACAGGCTCCCAACAATACTAAGTCGATACCGCTGTGATGAGCCATGAGAGTAATAAATGTATGGCGTGTGTGGTAAGGAGAGAGATAACAAATTATTGCACCTGTTTTTGCTAACTCAGCAACAATGCCATCAGTAAAGCATTCTAAGCCGTTGACATCAGTCCAACTGTTCGATCTTTTCCAGATTTTCCCAAGCGCACTGGAATCATAAGATTTTCCGTTTAACTTGGAAAACAATAAATCAGTAGGTTTGGCATTAGGTGGTTTGATGCGTAACAAAAACTCGTTAAGTTTTGGGTAAATCTTAAAAAGCCTATCAACGCCATCTTTAGTCTGAAAAGTATCTTTTAGGCGTGTACTATACGACTTATAAAAAAAGATGTAACCACGCTCCAATTTTATGTCCTGCCACCTCAGCGCAAAAGCTTCACCGCTACGGCATCCAGTCAAAAACAAAAACTCAACTAAAGGAGCTGCTTGACGGGTAGCAGGTTTGCCAGACTCATAAAAAGCCTTGATAATGATGTCACGTTCTTCTTTGGTAAAAGCACGTCGGTCACGTTCATCTGGGTCGGTTTCTGTATCAGACTTAATCTGCCACCATTGAAGGGTATCTCCTTCGGCATTCGTTACTGACTTGTACTTGTCGGTTTTGTTTTCAAGTGCGCTACCGATAATTACAAACGGATTGACCGTAAGTCTTGTTTTTCCTTGAGACTGTAAACGGGTAAATGCTTCCTTAAGAGCACCAATTAGTAATGACTTATTTTTTGCCCCTAGTGGGAGATTGGCGACACTTGCTTCGGAGACTAAGCTTAAAGCAATCTCCCAAGTGCCAGTTTGAGTCCTAGTAAATGTTCCTGTTTTTTTGTCCCAAACTAAACCATTAAGAGCATTAGTAAAGGTTTTTCGCCATATTTCAAACGTAGTTGGCTGCACTTGTGGACGCTTCCAAACTAAGTAATCCTCCCACATTGCCCCTACAGTAATCTCAGGCTCAGGCTCTGGTATAGGCGCTGCCAGCTTTAATTCAGCAGCGTACTTAGTCTTTAAGCCGTACTTGGCAAAAGTAGGGTCAAACAGTTGCTCCCAGTCTGGGTGCTGTAGGTCGCCTTCGATCCGCCACGCGATAGCGATCGCCTTTTGCAGATTCTCAGGAGTATCCTTCATCCCCAGGCCCTGATGCTTCCGCTTGCCCCCAAAAATGGGGTTGTACTTGGTACTGAACTGTAACCGGAGTGAACCGTTATCAGACTGAACTTTAATGGTCTCAGGGAGAGCTTGTGTTTTAGCGTACATATTGGTTTTTCAAGGTTCTGTAAGAGTTTTAAGCTTCTATCAACTTTCTAGCAACTCTCGGTAAATCGAGCTGTGTGCATAGTGTGAATGAAGCTGTAGAAACAATATAGCACGTTTGTCCAAAAACAGTAAGGTTTCTGCCATAGGAGGTTAAGCAATGATTGCAGGAGGGTCAGACTAGAATATTAACCTTTTGGGGGTGTCGATCTAGGAGTCGATCGCAAATTCGGCAGTTGAACCCTGAGATTTTGCAAACTTTTATCATAACATTTGTATTATGTCAATTAATTTTTAAGTCATGCAACCTTAGCTGTAGGGTGTGTCGCGATCGACAATCCTCAAGAAAAAGCGACAATCTAGTAGCGACGCACCTGTGTTTGCAAGACTCGTGGAAACAAACCTATATGTAAGGTGCGTCGCCACTCGAAAAGTCGATATAATTTAGAGATTAAAAATGGCGACGCACCCTACGAATACTAAGCTTTTGTCGCATTCTATGCCGTTTAACAGCAGAAAAACACCATGATCCAGACAAAAACTCAACTAACTCTGGAAGAGTTTTTCGCTCTTCCCGAAGGAGAAGGCGATATTACTTACGAACTTATTGACGAGCAAGCAGTACCGAAGATGTCACCTAAAAAATTTCATTCTCGCCTCACCCGAAGCCTACTAAAAATCCTCGAACAGTGGGGTGAGGAACGGGGAGAAATTGGTGTAGAATGGGCGGTAAAATTAACCAGACTGGGGCGAGACTGGGTGCCAGTACCCGATATTTTATATGTTTCTTACGAACGCTTATCTCCTGACTGGAATCAAGATGAAGCCTGTCCTGTCGTCCCAGAATTAGTCATAGAAATTATTTCACCCGAACAAACTTTCGGTCAGTTAGCTGCTAAAGCGAGAAATTATTTAGATGCTAAGGTATTGCGGGTTTGGATAGTAGATAGCAAGGCGAGAAGCATTACAGTTTTTTACCCCGATGCAGCACCGCAGACTTATAGGGGAGATACGCTATTAACAGATACACTTTTTGAGGGATTAGAATTTACGGCCTCACAGCTATTTCAAATGGCAAAAATACCATAAACTTTTTTGGGATGAGTGTGTGTTAGTTGACAAGCTATTCCATATTTAAATCAATATTGTCAATGACCACGAATTTCAAAGGTGGTACCCGCCACGTGATTTATCCGTGGAATCAATCCAAAATCGAAAATCGAAAATCCTCAAGAAAGAGCATTTATCCGTGGGGCCGCCTCTAAAATCTAAAATCTAAAATCTAAAATCTAAAATCGATTGACGGGCATTCGATGTCGCAATTTCAACCCTAGCAAAATCCAGTCTTCCAAAGTTGAACGCAACTCATTTTGACACTCTTTTAACGTTGAACCAAAGGCGATGACTCCCTTGCAAACAGGAATTTTCCCCACAAAGCTACGATCTTCAAGTTTGTCATACATAGCCTCAGCCATTGCTTTGTCAACGTATTCGCTCAGAATGAATTTTACAGTCATTGAGTTTCCTTTTGCTTGTCGAATATTGGAATCTCCTTCACAGTTACATTCATTATATTTGTTTTTGTCAACCTCCGGCATTTATATCTCTGAAAAATGTTTTTGCAATAAATCGTGAATAAATCGGTAGCGCCGATCGCCAGTTTTTTGCAGCAACAAGCGATCGGTGGCAGCATCGAGAAAACGCCTGTAATCCCAAGGAATGTAGCCGTTAGACCACAGAACCAGGCGCAAGATAAAACTTTCAATCCCCGGAATTCCCGGCAACAAAGCACTAATTACCGCAGCAACAGCACCCGCAATTATTCCCCAAATTGACCCGGAGACTAAGCTGGCAATTAATCCCAAAATCACCCAAATCAGCCCGCCAAGCAGCTTAACTCCAAACTGATACTTGCGCCGTTCATCGGCTGTTTGCAGCCAGCTAGACGGTATGCGATCGAGGTAAAATTCTTGAATTCCTTGCTCTTCCATCCTTCTCGCCAACCATCCCAGCCAGTGGCGAATTTGTTCGGGCCGCAGTTCCTTACCTCTGGGATACTGCTTGACTTCCCCGGTGATTTGGTGGCGAATATAGGCAGTTAAGAGATATTTGCGCTGTTCTTCTGCGGAAGTTATACGCTTCCAAGCTTCAATTAAAATATCGTCGTAAGCCAAAGCCATCATGCTCAAAAGCAAGGGAACTTTTGCCAATTTCAACAACTCCGGCTCGTGCTCAATGCTGTACCAAAGTTCGCGGCTTCGGGCTTCTAGCAGATAATTTTGGATTTTAGTTTCTGTTAAAGGTTTCAATAAAACCGCTGCTTGCAGGCGAAATCGACTTTCGCAGTTTTTGTAAGCTTCAAAACTGCTGCAAGCTACTAAATGTTTGGGTTTAAATTCGCTTTCAACAAAGTGATTGATTGCTTGAATGCAGATATTTTGGCGGTGGGTTTCCACTTCGTCCAAGCCGTCGAGAAGAGGCAGCAATTGTTGTTCGGCAAGCCATTTTTTGCCTACAGCAGGAGAGATGCCGTATTTGAACTGAAGTTGAGCAATTAACCAATCGGCGATCGCCCCGGATTCTGCTTTCCACGATCCGAGTTCAAACAGCACTGGTACTGGCAAACTAGCATCTTTTTGGGCGCGGGAAATTAACACGCGAGCTAATTCTAGCAGCGTTGTAGTTTTGCCTGCACCCGTGGCTCCCAAAATTACCAATTTGCCACCGGTGCGATCGAACACTTTAGCAATGCTGGCTTTGGGAGGAAGCCGAAAACTCGGACGGTTCCCCGCTTTCACTTCCACATCCCAACAGCGGTTAACACCCGTTGGCGGCGAATCTTGGCTGAGGTTAGCCAGCACAGCAGCGTGCAAAGATTGCGCGAGGCCTGCTTGGACTTCCTGCTTCACCTCCTCCAATAATCGATCGCGAGGCGGTTGTAATCTCAGAGGAATCAATTTTGACATTTTATGTACCTCGCGCTGAACGCTTACTTTCGCAAATTTGCGCGCAAATACCCCAGAGCAAGATTACCATCAGTATAGGCGTCCAGTATATATTGACTCAAATTATTGCGGCAATTATGGATCTGAAATTTTATCTAAAAATTCTGACAAGCGAATTTCAAAGCTGGTACCCGCCACGTGATTTATCCGTGGAATCAATCCCAAATCGAAAATCGAAAATCCTCCAGCCCCCGAATTTATCTCGCGCAAGTCAATCCAAAATCCAAAATCTAAAATCTAAAATCGAATGACCCTGTGGTCGGCACTAGGTATTTCCACTATAAATTAACTGGCGATCGCCCCAACTCCCAAACAAAAATTATTAGTATAGATACAGAGAGGATTTTTTATGTCATTTACGAAGCGTCAAATCATCACAGTAAGCTTAGCAGGAGTGGCAACAGCGGTGGGAGTGGCCGTTGCAACTATACAGTCGGGTGCGATGAAACAATCCAATCCTCCCCTTGCAGAATCGCCCGCATCCACCCGAAACCAGATTGCAGGGCCAGCGAACAATCCCGAATCTCTGCAAGCAAAAACCCAGCCTGCGGAATCTCCGAAATCCGCAGCCCAACCTGCCAAAACCCCAGCACTTCAATCCTCGCTAGTTGCAGGAGTCCCTCCGCGAAAAGTTGAGCCCGTAGTTGTCACACCGCCAAATTCGGGTTGCAAAATCAGTATGGCTGTAGTCAGCGATCCGAATCCACCGCTAAATGTGCGATCGATCCCGCAAGTAAGGGGCAGCCAAATAGTAGGAAAACTTAAAAATAATACCTTTGTTTCAGTCGCCGAAGAACAAAACGGTTGGCTGCGAATTACCGATCCGCCCGGTTGGATTGCCAAAAACCGCACCGAAAGCATTTGTTCTAACGTCACCCAGCAGATTAATTTTCTGCCGGGAGGAGATGAGGCAATTGTTAAAGGTCGAATTATCGGCGGAGGCAGCCACTATTACCGGATTCGCGCCCGAAAAGGTCAAACAATGACTGTTAGGAATCGGAAAGATGTTTTCCCGCAAATTATAACTCCTCGTGGCAAACTTTTAGCCGGAGATCCTTATCAAGGCAATGAAACAGAGTGGAGTGGAAAAGTGCCAGTAACAGGCAATTACACATTACAATTAGATTCAAATTTCCGGGGATACGAATACGAATTTTCGGTAAAATTGCGATAAATATGCAGGTTTATAGAATGATAATTACGCACGGGTGGTCAGAAACCGGGTTTTTACGAGCAGACGCGTTGTGGCGCACAGATTCGCGAAAAAACCCGGTTTCTTTGTCGGAGTGCATAAGTCCTAAAATTAAGGAATCGCCCCAAGCGAGATATCAAGAATCGCAAATTTCTGCCAATCTTCCGAATCAAAGTGCCACCACTCGGTTGTGATACCCATAAATCCGTGTTTTTTCATCGCATCCTTAAGCACTTGACGGTTTTTCCGAGATTCGGCGCTGCCACCTTGATAATCTCCGTGAGCTTTTTCGGTAAAATCATCGTAAGGTGTTGGCATTTCCAATTCTTTGCCGGTGCGATCGACTAAAGTCAAATCAATAGCAGCACCGCGATTGTGCCGCGAACCCCTAGCAGGATTAGCAACATAACGCGGATCTGGCCAAGCTTGCCACATTTGCTTAGTGACAGAGAAAGGCCTGTAGCAATCGTAAACTTTCAAACCCAATCCGATTTTTTCCAAATCTGTTTGAACTAGCCCTAACTTTTGAGCAACAGAACTTCTCAAGGCGCATTTCGATATAGGGTAAAGTTTTCGTTTCAAGAAATTGTTAGTAGTGGCGTATCGGATATCGAGGCGAATGTTGGGATTTACGGTGCGGATGTCAACCAGTCGCGCCCCAGGGGGAAGTTGACTCATGAAAATGCTTTCAGGTACTACTGGGTTTGGTTCTGGTTGGGTAATTTGCACTTGTGGCGGCTCCTGGGCGCGGACAAATGTTGTATGTGTATGGTGCAGACCGATCGCACATAGCAACACTAGCATAAATGCGATTAGGTATTTTCCAAAGCGATTAAATTTCATAGCTGTTCTTCTGATTGTGAGTGTTAAAAAGTAGATTGAGGTCGTTGTTCTATGCTATAACCAATATTATGATGTCACCGCGACAGCAAGGGGAGCTATGAAAACAGCAATTTCACTTCCAGATTTAGTTTTTGAAGAAGCCGAGACTTTGGCTAGTCAGTTAGGGTTATCACGCAGTGAGCTTTATACAAAAGCATTGCAGGCGTATCTGCGGCGACACAACCGCGATCGAATTTTGAGCCAACTGAATCAAGTCTATTCTGAAGAGTCCTCTGAACTAGATCCAGTCTTGGCAAAAATGCAATTTATGTCCTTACCCCATGAGGATTGGTAATGTCTCGCGGAGAAATTTGGTGGGCCAACTTACCCTCTCCAGTTGCTTCAGAACCTGGATCTCGTCGTCCCGTGTTAATTGTTCAGGATGATACTTTTACTCAGAGTCGGATTAGCACTGTAATCGTCGTCATCATTACTTCAAATCTGCGGTTAGCGGAAGCACCAGGTAATGTCTCGTTAGCGAGTAAAGCCACAGGTTTACCCAAGGATTCTGTGGCTAACATTTCTCAGCTTTTTACTGTGGACAAAACGTTTTTAATTGAGTGCATTGGCACAATACCACAGGATTTACAGGAAGAAATAGATGAAGGATTACGATCGATCTTGTATCTTTGAGTAGGAAATTCAAAACATTTTTAAATTCCCAAACGCTGATACACTAAATCTAAGTGCCTCAATTGATACTGCGGATCGAAACAATCATCAATTTCTTTGGTTGTCATCTTAGCTGTTACCCGATCGTCCTTAGCAATTAAATTGTAGAAATTGCCGCCCGGTTTGTTCCAGGCTTCGTGAGCACAAGATTGCACAATTTTGTAGGCGTCTTCGCGACTCGTGCCTTTTTCTACTAAAGCTAACATCACTCGCTGGCTGAAGATGACTCCGCCGTAAAGGTTCATGTTTCGCTTCATGTTTTCGGGATAGACTAGCAGGTGTTTTACTAAGTCTGTGGTTTCTACTAACATGAAGTGAGTTACTGTAGAACTGTCGGGCAAAATCATCCGTTCTACGGAACTGTGAGAGATGTCTCTTTCGTGCCAAAGTGCAACGTTTTCTAAGGCGGCGACGGCGTTGGCGCGAACAATTCTTGCCATTCCTGTGAGTCTTTCCGATCGAATCGGGTTGCGTTTGTGGGGCATGGCGGATGAGCCTTTTTGCCCTTTGGAAAAGTATTCTTCGACTTCGAGAACGTCGGTGCGTTGCAGGTTGCGGATTTCTACTGCAAAACGCTCGATCGATGCTGCTAAAAGTGCTAAGGTTTGGACATATTCGGCGTGTCGATCGCGCGAAATGACTTGAGTCGATGCGGTATCGGGTTCGAGTCCGAGGTTTTGACAGGCGATCGCTTCAATTCGCGGGTCAATATTAGCATAGGTTCCGACTGCGCCGGAGATTTTGCCGACTGCAATGGACGATTGCAAATTCACTAATCGGTCGCGGTTGCGAAAGACTTCTGCCAGCCATCCTGCTAGTTTAAAGCCAAAGGTGATGGGTTCGGCGTGAATTCCGTGCGATCGGCCTACCATCACGGTATTGCGATGCTGTTGAGCCTGATAGCGAATAGCTTGACTCAATTCTTCGACACGTTCTAACAAAATATTGACGCTAGCGACTAATTGCAGCGCCAAAGCGGTATCGAGCACATCGGAACTGGTTAAGCCGAGGTGAATGTAGCGGCCGGCATCGCCTACATATTCGTTGACATTTGTCAAGAAGGCGATCATGTCGTGGCGGACTTCCGCTTCAATTTCGAGGACTCGTTTCGGGTCAAAATTAGCCTTAGCTTTGATTTCTTCGACTGCGGCGGCGGGGATGTAGCCGAGTTCGGCTTGAGCTTCGCAGACAGCGATTTCTACTTGCAGCCAGCTTTTCAGTTTGGCGGTTTCAGTCCAGATGTTGCCCATTTCGGGCAAGGTGTAGCGCTCTATCACGGTGGGAGTTGGGGAATGCGATCGTCCTATTGTACCTCTGCGAGGGGATACAAGAGTCACAGGACTTAGACATGGGGCCCAGAAACCGGGTTTTTTACGAAAATACTTTGTTGCAGCCCGCAGATTTGGTAAAAACCCGGTTTCTCAAATCAACTCGGTTTTTGTCGTTTGGGCGATCGGCTATAATATCCTAAACCTCATTAGCTGGCATCACTCATGCCTAAAAAAATCAGAGAATTGAAAAGCCTATTACTAAAAGCCGGCTTTACTTACAGACAGGGAAAAGGCAGTCACACTGTATGGGAACACCCATTATTACCTGAAAAAATTACACTATCAGGTAATGATGGTGATGATGCACCCAATTATCACGAAAAAAGAGTAATTTCTGATTTACAGAAGCTGAAGGAGATAGAAGAATGAATAGCCATTACAGTATCATTATCCAGTGGTCAGAAGAAGATCAACTTTTTGTTGTCAGTTTACCTGAGTTTACCGATGTCATGCAGCCTTGCACTCACGGACACACTTACGAAGAAGCGGCCAAACACGGACAAGAATTGTTAGAAACATTGATTGAACTTTATCAAGAAGATGGCAAACCTCTACCAGAACCTCAAACTTTGGGAAAACGATTGCAGATTGCGTAAAGTTATTAATACCAAGGATTATCAATCCAAACGCATACTATTTCATTTTTACTGAGCGATCGCGTCCCTTGAGTTAGTTGGATGACTGGTAAAATAAGTGCGATCGCCTCCTTTGTTGGTGAAGTAAGTGAGGAGCGATCGCAGTATTTTTCAAGATGCCGTACTCCGCTGATAACGCACCCTACTTTACTAATCAAACACTTCATACGTATAGTCAGGGCTGCTACCAGTCCGGATCATCTCGAAAGCCTTCATTTCTCTTCCTTTTCCTCGGCAGCGAGCGGGATTACCAGCATCCCGTATATTCCATGAAGGTTCAACCTGCACCCAGATTACGCATCTACGAGTATTGCCTGATACGATCCCTCCACCCAAAGTTTCTGCATAAACTCCAATTTCTGCATTGCTAACTCTTGCATTAAAAGCTGAACCACAAGCTCCTGGTTGAAGCTGTAACCATCCTCTAGACCACGTTTGTCCTTGTGGATCGGTCCACGACACTGCTACAAAAGCTTTCTTAGCCGCCCTGTTACATACCATAAAATCTGCACGCGCTGGAGCAGTAAACACTAAACCTAGAGAGGACATAAATAGGGTTTGCTGAATAATCGATCGCCCGCAAAGAACAAGTGCGATCGATATCCTCTAGCTCCATTTAAGATGAGTTT
>NZ_JAUBRP010000125.1:0-11156 GCF_036701935.1 Microcoleus sp. M2_D5
GCGATAAAGCCTACGGGATTGTTAATTTCGTGGGCTACCCCTGCGACTAAATTTCCCAAAGCAGACATTTTTTCACCTTGCACCAATTGCAGTTGCATCTGTTTGAGATCGTGGATAGACTGTTCTAGTTGTTGACCGTAATCTTGAGATTGTTGATAAAGCTGTTGAGATTGCTGATACAAGCGGGCGTTTTCCAGCGAGATGGCAGCTTGCGAGCAGAGGATGTTGAGGAGAGCGACGCGATCGCTGGTGAATGCCCCCGTCGTCAGGTTATTTTCCAAATACAGAATTGCCATCATTTTGCCTTGATGGATAATCGGAGTACATAGGATGCTCTTAGGTTGGTGGTGCTGTATATAGGGGTCAGAAGTAAATATTAATTCAGTCTTGACATCATCGAAAACTAGGGTTTTATTGCTACGTTTGACGTAATTAATGACCTTCTGGGGAATTAATTCGCTCTCCTCAATCCCAATAGTTTCTTGCAGAAGACAGCCTTGGCGATCGCTACAGTGGACAGCGATTTTCCAGTTGTCCTCTTCTTTCAAAATCAATACTCCTGTTTGAGCGCCTGCATTCTGAATCGCCACTTCCATCAGGGTAGTGAGCAATTGTTCCAGCTTAATTTCGCTAGACAAAGCTTGATAAGCTTTGATAACCGTTGGTAAATCTATTACTGTCGTACTCGTACTCCCAGCAATCGTTTGGCGATGACTAGAAATCAATGAAGTCTCATTGGAGGTAGTACCTGCCTCGAATGAACGAGCATTTTCCTGTTTGGAGATAGGAGCAAGAAGTTCGGGATAGCGTTGTTCTAGATCGTCGATTTTTGCTTTCGCTCCCCAACGAGCATAAGCATAGTAAGCATCTATTAGATACACCCGGGCAACTTTTTCTTTCCCCCATAGCAGGTAGAATTTAGCAGCCAATTCATTCGCCAGAGCTTCTTCGTTGAGATAATCGTTTTCTTTAGCAAGAAAAATGGCGCGATCGTATGCCTCCATCGCCTGCACATTTTCACCCAGCACTCGAAACAGTTCGGCTTCCACTAGGTAACATTTGTGAGAGAAATTCATGGGGGCGTGATGCGCCCATTTCTGAAGGATTTCCTGGTTGCTTTTCACTTTTTGCAGATGTTCTTGTTTCTCTTCCGAGGAACCCACCTCGCTACAAACTCCCAGCCGTGCTAGAGAGTCATAAAAGTAGAACATCGGCACATTGAGCATACCCGTCACCGCGTCTAAATACTGTTCGGCTTGCCGAGCATTTTCTAAAGCTTGCTCGGTTTCTCCAAACAGGTAACACACAAGCAGTTTATGGAAGTAAAAATAGTGGAGTCCGTTGCGATCGTTGGCTTGGATGTGAAACGGAAGCATTGTTTCTTCATTGTAGGCATCTCCCACAAATTGACAGGGGTTTTCCGATCGCCCCAGCAGATTTAATAAAGCCTGATGAACGATTTGAGTATAATTTAACGCTGCTTCTTGTTTAAATTGAACCAACGCATTGCAGTAGGTCGTTACCTCTTCTTCGAGTCCCGCGAGTTCCCGACCGATTAAATATGAATATTGAGAGATTTCTTTTGCTGAATATCCCAATTCTAGCTCTCCCGTTTCCAGTCCTCTGGCGTAACCCTCTTTTAAAAGAGGGATGGTTTCTTTAACATGATGTTTACCATGTATGATGTGAACGCCAACTGTATAATATACTTTTGTTTTGAGGTAATTAGCATTAAATAAATCAACAATATTTAAAGCTAACTTTCCAAATTCAAACCCTGTTTCAATGTCTTGAACTACACCGCTTAATACCAATCCATACAAGCCGTAAGCAAAAGCAGATAAGGGAGCATTCCCATAACTAACCGACAAATTAACCATTTCGACAATAACCAGTGGCAGCAGAAGTGGAGCCGTGATGTAAGCAGGAGAAACTAAACCTGATAAAATTCGCAATGCGGCTTGTTTTTGGAGATTTTCCATTTCTGGCAAATCAATAAAGTCCGCAATTTTTTTGCCAGCAAAAAGTGACGCGGTTTGTTCTAGTCCCTGCTGAATATCTGCCGGAGTTGGATTGTCCCGAAAGCAGATTCCCAAGAGTTTGAGAACTGCTAACCCCATTTCAACGGCTTGTTTCGGTTTGACTTGCGCCGTACAAGCAGATAGCTCAATTTCATAAACTTTGACCTTATCCAGCAGCGTTTTGGCATGGTGCAGGACTAAAGCAGCTAATTCCTCCATTTCCTGAAAATCATAGCTCAGATATGCGGTTTCTGCCCCTAATACGTGCAGTTCCAGGGCTGTTTCATAGTGAGTCTGCCAGCTATCGGGAACTAGAATTTGCCTGCCAAAACTTAAATATTTGCGTGCTGCTGTATAAGCGGTAGCAGTCTTCGCTTTGCGTCCAGCGATTAGATTCAACTCAGCCAGTTGGTAACGATCTGTTTGCTCGGTAATTAAATCAACACCATAATTCAATTGATTGACTATATTAAAAATTTTCTCTTCCCTTTCTGTTGTTGGAGTATTAATTAACAGAAGTTGACCAATATTGAGGTGAGTGGATTGTTTCAGGGAGTCGGGAATCAGAACGTAAGCTGCTTGCTGTACGCGATCGTGCAGAAATTTGTAATAACACGATTCAGGATTCTGGAACCACGAGTCAGGAGTATTGCTGTCTCCTTCTGAATTCTGATTGCTGAATTCTAACTCCTCGAAAGTGAAAAATTTATAAACTTCTGTTAGCGGGAGAATTAACCCTGCTTGCAAAGCAGGCCACAAGTTGGCTGCGGTATCTGAAAAAGATTTTTCACAAACTACCGCCAGCGTTGCTATATCGAATTCGTTGCCAATGCAGGCAGCTAACTTTAAAACTTCTTGCGTCTGGATTGGCAACTTTTGCAATTGAATCGCCATGAACTCGACAACATCGTCTGTCAGGGCTAAGGTTCGCACTGTCGCGATATCGCACTGCCAATACCGCTCGTCAAAATTAAAGGTAATTAGCCCATCTTCATGCAAAGATTTGAGGAATTGCGTGCTGAAAAATGGATTGCCTTGGGTTTTTCGATCGATCAGTTCTGTTAAGGGCATAGCCAACGCTCTAGAACAAACTAAAGTATCGGCAATCAAACAATTCAAATTGACGCAATCGAGCGGCGCGAGGGTAATGGTGTTTACCGTAGCTCCGGTTTGTTGAATTTCGGATAATGTCAGCACTAAAGGGTGTACGGGATTGACTTCGTTATCTCTATACGCTCCAATTAATAAGAGATACCGCCGATCGCGATCGCTCGTCAAAAGTTGAATCAACTTTAATGAGGCTGAGTCGGCCCATTGCAAGTCGTCTAAGAAGATGACGAGGGGATGTTCTTTGGTTGTGAAGAGTTGAATGAAGTTATCGAGTAACCGATTGAAGCGATTTTGGGCAGCACTGCCCGACAGCTCTGGTGCGGGGGGTTGCTCTCCGATAATCCGCTCTAGTTCGGGAATTACCTCAACAATTACCTGAGCATTTTCGCCCAACGCTGCCAGGATTTGAGTCTTCCACTCTTCAACTTTAGCATCTGTTTCGCTCAGCAATTGCTTCATTAAATCGCGAAAAGCTTGTACAAAAGCGGAGAATGGTTGGCTGCGTCCAAATTGGTCGAATTTGCCTTTGATGAAGTAGCCTCTAGCTGCGACAATCGGTTTGTGAACTTCGTTAACGACAGCGGTTTTGCCAATGCCTGAGAAGCCAGCCACCAGCATCATTTCCGCGCTTCCTGCACTCACGCGATCGAAGGCTGCCAGTAGGGAGAATACTTCTCTCTCTCTACCATATAATTTTTCGGGAATGATGAAGCGATCGCACAAATCTCGCTGCCCTAGTTTAAAAGAGGCGATTTCTCCAGTTTGTTGCCACTGGTACAAACAAGTTTCCAAATCAAACTTGAGCCCTAGAGCACTTTGATACCTATCTTCAGCATTCTTCGCCATCAGTTTGCTAACAATTTCAGACAGCACCAATGGAACGCTGTTGTTAATGTGATGGACTGGAATAGGCTGCTTAGCAAGGTGACAGTGTACTAACTCTATCGGATCTTCGCTTTGAAAAGGCAACTGTCTCGTGAGCAGTTCGTAGAATGTAACTCCCAGAGAGTAGAAATCTGTGCGGTAATCAATGCCTCGGTTCATCCGCCCAGTTTGTTCGGGAGATATGTAAGGTAAAGTGCCTTCAAGAAGGTTGGGATTTTGAATTTCTTGGGTTTGGCGCGGCAACAGGGAAGCGATGCTGAAGTCAATCAGCTTAACTTGTTTGCTGACAGGGTTAATTAAAATGTTGGCGGGTTTGAGGTCTTTATGGATGACGCGGTGGCGGTAAAGTCCATCCAGCGAGTTGGCAATTTGAATGGCAATGGGAAGAAACTCGTTAACGGGCAGCCCTTTCAGGGGTTCCTTGCTGGCGAACATCAGGCTGGCGAGGTAGCTACTTAAGGAAATTCCCCCAAAGTCTTCCATCACCAGAGCATAGTGGTTGTGGTAAGCCTCCAGGCTGTATGCCTTGACACTGCCAGGGATATCTAAGTTTTTAGCAATGACGTACTGGTTGCGAAAGTGAACCAGTTCGTTGAAGCGGGGAAAGTCATTTCGCAGCAGCTTGATCGCTACGGGCTGCCGATCGCAAGAGCGACAACCGCGATAAACTAGAGTTCGATTGCCTGCGTATATTTGCTCGTTAATCTGATATCCTCGCAAAATATTTGTTATGCTAGCCATACCTACCTATTCCTACTGCTTCTGTAAAGCCTGAAGCTTTTTAGAGTTACTATCTACTATTTTCGCTCTATCGGCCGTGCTATTGATTAACTATACTTAGTTTAATCTACTTTGTAGCTCAAATTATGAAAATGCCATTTTAAAAACAACACTTAATATTTGAGGTAATAAATGTCGGTCTGGGATTAGATCCTAAGTAGAAAATGAAGGATGCTAAAGCTGATTTAATGACAGCAGTTCATTATTGAACAGAAAGTTAACACGCTAATTAATAGGATGAAAAATATATAGCCTTTGTCAGTAACATGAGGTGCACGCTTGATAAGCGAGCATAGGCTTCCGCGGGCATAGAGTCTAGGGCATACCTCACCAAGATTGAGAACTGTTGTAGTGAAAAATTACTGGCATAGCTAAGTCAATTAACAAGGAGTTTTGGTATTAGTTCCGTGTCTGACTTGAATATTTGGCAAAATGATTTAATTCAGCAACGGTTGCGGTTAGAAAATCTGCATCAGCAAATCGCCTCAACGAATCAAGAATCAAGCGCGTCTTGAGACCAGAAAGTGTCAAAAACGTTTGTGGGTATAAAAATACAAAATAGGCTTAGGGAAAATTGTCAACCTTTTTCGGCTAGGCATCTTAGCCTGGGTTCTGGACGATCGCTTACAAGACTGGCGCGCAAACTCTGACTGTAATCGGTGAAATTTTATCAGTTTCTTGATACACTTAATGTTCGCGGCTTGAGAGTTGACTGCACAATAAGACAGGTTTCACCAGTTGTGAACCGCGCTGCTACATTGCACCTACCGACTTACCGGGCAGGTGGCTTTTGTGTCTGCGGGCGCTGGCGAAAGCAACTCAACAGCGCAGCCAGCAAAATAACGCTAAAGTTACTATCTACCTGATTCCGCAAGGCTATCCTTCCGAACTCAGGAAAAACCCACACAAAAAACTAGATCGCCTGCAATGTATCTAGTTGCAGGGCGGCGATGGCCCAAAGAATCACTGCTTTTTAACAGCAAGGTATTCTAGGAGACATCTCCGAAGCGATGCGAGCGAGATAATTTAAAATCTGCAAACAGGGTTTCAGTGCTAAGTACAGGCAGCATCGACGTAAATTTTTATCCAATCAGCTTTCAATATGCTGTTTTAAAGTTTACTAGGCTCCCACCGCTCGGCAGCCTTCTCTCTCCGAGCTATAAAAACGCATCAACCACACAATCACGGAAATAACATTCAATCAACATGGGTAACACGATCGATCCAAACAGAAACGTGCATCAGACTGAGCGAGGAACTCCATTCGCCGGCCAAAGCTGGTTAGTGGAAGAAAGAGATGCCTGCGGTGTGGGGTTTATTGCCAACCAAAGCGGGGAAGCTACCCACTCGATTATTCAAAAAGCGCTCCCAGCTTTAACTTGTTTAGAACATCGCGGCGGTTGCAGTGCCGACCAAGATTCCGGCGATGGTGCGGGTTTGATGACCGCGATTCCTTGGGAATTGCTGGATACTTGGTTTGCCGAACAGGGAATTGTGCCTCCCGCACGAGAAAACTGCGGCGTGGGAATGCTATTTCTGTCTCAAGATAAATTTCAAGCGACTATAGCGCGGCAGGTGGTTGAGCAAGTTCTGACCGATCGCGGACTGAAACTTTTGGGATGGCGCAAAGTTCCCATTGTACCATCGGTTTTGGGCGAGCAAGCGCTAGAAAATCAACCTCAAATCGAACAAGTAATTGTCAGTTCCCCGCACGCTTCCGGAGACGAACTCGACAGACACCTATTTCTGGCGCGCCGCACCATCGGACACGCGCTGTCAAATCGTCCCAACTTTACCCGCCGAGACTTTTATACTTGCTCTTTTTCCTGTCGCACGATCGTCTATAAAGGCATGGTGCGATCGGCCGTACTGGCAGAATTTTACCCTGACCTGAAAAATCCCGCTTATAAAAGCTCCTTTGCCGTCTATCACCGGCGCTTCAGCACCAACACCATGCCCCGCTGGCACTTAGCCCAGCCGATGCGCTTGCTGGGACACAACGGGGAAATTAACACGCTGTTGGGCAATATTACCTGGATGAAGGCGCGACAAGCTAATTTAGCTCACCCGAATTGGAGTCAAGCGGATATCGACACGTTTAACCCAATTGTCAACCCCGAAAGCAGCGATTCGGCAAACTTGGACAACGTGATGGAATTGTTGGTGCACTCCGGCCGCACCCCCCTAGAATCCCTGACAATTCTGGTGCCCGAAGCCTACAAAAATCAGCCGGATTTGGCGCCATATCCAGAAATTGTCGATTTTTACGAGTATTACAGCGGCATTCAAGAACCTTGGGACGGCCCGGCACTGCTGGTGTTCAGCGACGGCAAACAAGTAGGTGCTACGCTCGATCGCAACGGTTTGCGGCCGGCCCGCTACTGCATTACTAAAGACGGTTTGGTAATTGTCGCTTCCGAAGCCGGAGTTGTCGATATTCCCGAAGCAGATATTGTCGAAAAAGGCCGTTTGGGGCCCGGACAAATGATTGCAGTTGACCTGCAAACCAACGAAATTCTCAAAAATTGGCAACTCAAACAGCGCATTGCTAAGCGGCACCCCTACGGCGAATGGCTGAAACAAAACCGCGAAATCTTGCAGCCCCAGCCTTTTGCGGAAACAGCAACCCTCGACTCGCAAACGCTGTTAGCAACCCAAACTGCTTTTGGCTACACAGCCGAAGATTTGGACATGGTAATCGTCGAGATGGCGAGTTCTGGAAAAGAACCGACTTTCTGCATGGGCGACGACGCTCCCTTAGCTGTATTGTCAGAAAAGCCTCAGTTGCTGTACAACTATTTCAAACAGCGGTTCGCTCAAGTGACAAATCCGCCGATCGACCCCCTGCGCGAGGGGATGGTGATGTCCCTGACGATGAATGTGGGCCTGCGGGGCAATTTACTGCAAGCAATCCCGGAAAATGCCAAGCTGCTAAAAATTGATTCCCCGGTACTCAACGACGCTGAACTGTCTTTCTTGAAAGACCAAAAGTCTTTCACCGCAACCGAATTGTCAACGCTTTACAAAATTGCTGCCGGGCCTTCTGGTTTGAAAACAGCAGTCGAACAACTTTGTCAAGAGGCGGCGGCTGCGGTGCGCGAGGGTTCGAGAATTCTGATTTTGAGCGATCGACCATTGAAGGAAGAAGGCGCATCTTCTGTTGGATTGAGTGCAGAATGCACTTATATTCCGCCCTTTCTGGCAGTTGGTGCGGTTCACCACCACTTAATTAGCGTCGGGCTGCGGATGCAAACTTCGCTAGTTGTGGATACCGCCCAATGTTGGAGCACTCACCACTTCGCTTGTTTGATGGGTTACGGGGCGGTGGCTGTTTGCCCTTACTTGGCCTTGGAAAGCGTGCGCGCTTGGTGGTCTGACCCCAAGACTCAAAACTTGATGCAGCACGGCAAAGTTCCCAATATTACCGTGGCACAGGCTCAAGCTAGATACCGCACAGCGGTGGAAAACGGCTTGCTGAAGATTTTGTCGAAAATGGGGATTTCCCTGCTGGCTAGCTATCAGGGGGCGCAAATCTTTGAGGCGATCGGCATTGGCGGCGATTTGCTCGATTTGGGTTTCAAAGGCACTGTTTCCCGCATCGGCGGTTTGACTGTGGCGGAACTGGCTAACGAGGTAATGTCTTTCCACAGTCAAGCTTTCCCAGAATTGCACCTCAAAAAGCTGGAAAATTACGGCTTCGTGCAGTACCGCCGGGGCGGTGAATATCACATGAACAGCCCGGAAATGGCGAAGGCTTTGCACAAGGCTGTGACTACTTTTAAGGCTCAAACTAACAGTAACGGCAATGGGGCCGAACCAAAAATGACACCCATAGGTGACAAAAATGGTGAAAGTGCCTACGACCATTATGAGGTTTACAAGAAACAGTTAGAAAATCGCCCGGTAACGGCTTTGCGGGATTTGCTGGATTTTGTGAGCGATCGTCCTTCCATTCCCATTGAAGACGTAGAATCTGTAGCAGATATTGTCAAGCGCTTCGCCACCGGCGGTATGTCCCTCGGCGCTTTGTCCCCGGAAGCCCACGAAACTCTCGCGATTGCGATGAACCGAATCGGCGGCAAATCGAACTCCGGCGAGGGCGGCGAAGACCCGGTGCGCTACAAAGTGCTAGACGATGTGAGCGCGGCGGGTTTCTCACAAACGCTACCTCACTTGAAAGGTTTGCAGAACGGCGATACAGCTTCTTCATCCATCAAACAAGTAGCTTCGGGACGTTTCGGCGTGACTCCAGAGTACCTGATGAACGCCGAACAAATCGAAATTAAAATCGCACAAGGTGCGAAACCGGGTGAAGGCGGCCAATTGCCGGGGCCGAAAGTGAGCGAGTACATTGCTTATTTGCGCCGATCGAAACCGGGTGTCACGCTGATTTCGCCTCCTCCTCACCACGACATTTATTCGATCGAGGATTTGGCCCAGTTGATTTTTGACTTGCATCAAATCAATCCGAAAGCAGGAGTTTCGGTGAAGTTGGTGTCGGAAGTCGGCATCGGGACTGTAGCTGCGGGTGTCGCCAAGGCAAATGCTGATGTAATTCAAATTTCCGGCCACGACGGCGGCACCGGTGCTTCGCCACTGAGTTCGATTAAGCACGCAGGTTCTCCGTGGGAACTCGGGTTGACAGAAGTTCACCGGGTGTTGATGGAAAATAAATTGCGCGATCGAGTTTTACTGCGCGTTGACGGTGGCTTTAAAAGCGGCTGGGACGTGATTGTAGGCGCTTTGATGGGCGGCGAAGAGTACGGTTTCGGCACGGTGGCAATGATTGCAGAAGGCTGCATTATGGCTCGCGTTTGCCACATGAATAGTTGTCCGGTGGGCGTGACAACTCAACAAGAACACTTGCGGAAACGGTTTCCCGGAACGCCGGAACACGTTGTTAATTTCTTCTATTTCGTAGCACAAGAAGTGCGGAGTTTGCTGGCGAAATTGGGTTATAAGTCGATCGCAGATATCATCGGCCGCGCGGATTTGTTGACAATGCGCGAAGGGGTGAAACTAACTAAAACTCAAGCGATTAATTTGGATTGTTTGATTAAGTTACCGGATACTAAGAGCGATCGATCTTTCTTGATTCACGGCGGCGTACACACCAACGGGCCAGTGTTAGACGATGATTTGCTCGCAGATGCCCAGATTCAAAGTGCGATCGCCAATCACGGCACTGTTAGCAAGAGTGTAAAATTGGTGAATACCGATCGCACTGTGGGCGCAAGAATCAGTGGTGCGATCGCACAGCAACACGGCAACACCGGCTTTAGCGGTCACATCACCCTCAACTTCGCTGGTAGCGCAGGCCAAAGCTTCGGCGCGTTCAATTTGCCGGGGATGACGCTGGTGCTGTCAGGCCAAGCCAACGACTACGTTGGTAAAGGAATGCACGGTGGCGAAATCGCGATCGCACCGCCGGCTGGTGCGACTTACGATGCTTCCGAAAATGCGATCGTCGGTAACACTTGTTTGTACGGCGCGACGGGCGGAACTCTGTTGGCTGCGGGTAAAGCTGGCGAACGGTTTGCGGTGCGTAACTCGATGGCGAAAGCTGTGATTGAAGGTGCGGGCGATCACTGCTGCGAGTACATGACTGGCGGCGCGATCGTCGTGTTAGGAAAAGTCGGCCGCAACGTCGGCGCTGGAATGACTGGCGGCTTGGCTTATTTCCTCGATGAAGATGGCAGTTTCCCGGCTCACGTCAACGGAGAGATTGTGAAGGTGCAGCGCGTTTGTACGGCGGCTGGGGAGGCGCAATTGAAGGAGTTGATCGAGGCTCAGCGCGATCGAACGGGCAGCAAGAAAGCTGAGAATATCTTAGCAAATTGGTCGGAATATTTGCCGAAGTTCTGGCAAGTTGTGCCGCCAAGTGAAGCGAATTCGCCGGAGGCTTCGGAACAAAAGATTGCTGTGGAAGCGTAATTTTCCAGTTGGTTAAATAAAGGAGGGGCAATGCGAGTTGCCCCTTTTTTGCATCTACCGGACTTACACGGATAGTTCACAAAACCTCAAAAAACCCTCTTGCTCCCCCCCTTAGCAAGGGGGGGCTGGGGGGGGGTAAGAAAAGCCAAGCAACAACGAAAAACCCTCTTGCTCCCCCCCTTAGCAAGGGGGGGCTGGGGGGTAAGAAAAAGCCAAGCAAGCAACGAAAAACCTCAAAAACCCTCTTGCTCCTCCCCTTAGCAAGGGGGGGCTGGGGGGGGGTAAGAAAAGCCAAGCAAGCAACGAAAAAACCTCTTGCTCCCCCCCTTAGCAAGGGGGGGCTGGGGGGCTGACAGGTGTAGGTTTTTTACGACTGGGTAGTATAAAGTCAATTAAACCAGGCGAAAATAAGGGTGATTCAACGAA
>NZ_JAUBRP010000126.1:0-11099 GCF_036701935.1 Microcoleus sp. M2_D5
TTTGGCTGGCATACATTATAACTAATTATCGCTTATCTTATATTTATATTATACAATCTAGCTGCGTATCAGCTTAGAAGCATTTACGCCCTCCCAATATTTTTCTAATGAAGCATCTCGTTGCTGAACTTGATATTGGAAGAAATAGTGTTAGGGGCGATCGTCCTGCACCGGCGATCGAAAGCTAAAAACTTTGACTTAAATGAAATTTATAACTTTTGGGGTATGACAAATTAGGTTAAGTGTAAATTAAAATCTATCGATTTTAGATTTTAGATTTTAGAAGTCCGACTACTGATGACGATCGGGGCTTGGAACTTGTCTACTGTTGCAGTCGTTTTAGAATCTGCTATCAGTATCAAAAACTACAAACTGTGACCGAAATTAAATTTCTAACCTTTTGGGACTTGACAAATTAGCTCTAACTCTAATTTATACTAAAAAAGTTTTTCGGCAGGATTAGGACTAAGGGCAACTCTCACAAATAAAGCTGAAATTTTGATTATGTAGTGCCAGTTAGCCTTAGTCCTAAGAATTATTATCCGATCGCTCGAATGCAAGAAAATTGATGTGTATAGCCATCCTCGAATCATTTGTGAATTTCTTACTCCCTCCCCAAGACATCGGGGAGGGTTGGGGTGGGGTAAAAAATTTACGACCCCTGCAAGGATTGCTGTAGTTACGACATCCGTCATCGCGGAGTCAATCTAAAATCTACAATCTAAAATCTAAAATCCTTCTAGCGCGCCGCCAAACTTTCCACCACCGCCACCAACTCAGCAGGGTCGATCGGCTTGGGCACGTAAATTTGAAAACCTTGCTGCAGTGCCCGTATCCGTTCCTCTACCCTACCAACCGCCGTGAACGCCAACGCCGGAATTTCCCCGTCCACCATCCGCGATCGCACTTGCTGCAGCAGAACCTCTCCATCATGGGCCTGCATCTCGATATCGATCGCCAACACATTCGGATTCAGCCTTTCAATCGCCTCCAGGGCAGCCGTACCAGAGCTAGCAGTCTCCACCTCGGCCCCGCAATCTGCGAGCACTGTACAGGCAAAATCCAGGGAATCCGCGTCGGTATCGACCACCAACACCCGCACTCCAGAAAGATTGGTGCTCACAAAAGACTCCTTTACAGGGGATCGCGCCTTGCTTGGAGGAATCCCCCAATCTCCGAGTCCAGCAACAGACAATCCGCCGTCGCAATCAGGCTGTTGAATTGGCAATTTCACTAAAAACCTCGACCCTTGTCCCTTCCCGGCCGATTCGGCTTGCACCGTCCCCCCGTGCATTTCCACAAAATGGCGCACTAGGGCCAAACCCAAACCCAATCCGTTGTACGATCGCCTTGTAGAGCTGTCAGCTTGGCTGAACCGCTCGAAAACGTGCGGCAAAAACTCTTCTGAAATCCCTTGTCCCGTGTCACTAACCTCAATTTCGACACTAGCGGGCGACAAATTTTTGCAGCAAGCGGATTCCTCACCGACAAAAGTCCTCTCCTTCTTTCGCACCGCCACCCTCACCTGTCCGCCATCGGGAGTAAACTTAATCGCATTCGACAGCAAATTCCACCCTACCTGCTGCAAGCGACCGGAATCGGCAAAAATCCGCCCGGTAGTTGGGTCGAAATCCGTCACAATTTCAATATTTTTGGCGGCTATCGCGGGCGCTAGAGTATCGATCGCAGCCTCAACAGTCGAAATCACATCCACCCACCGCAAATTCAGCGACAGTTTCCCGGTAATAATCTGCGACACGTCCAGCAAATCCTCGATCAGAGTTGCCAGCGATCGTGTATTGCGGTCGATCGTTTCCAGAGCCCGAACAGTCGTTTTTTCGTCAAACTTGCGGTTTCGCAGCAGTTGCGCCCATCCCAGCATCGCATTCAGCGGCGTCCGCAATTCGTGAGACAAAGTTCCTAGAAACTCGTCTTTAATCCGGTTGGCCCGCGCCAATTCCTGGGCTCGATCGTGCAGTTCTCTTTCCAACTGCTTGCCAACCGTCAAATCGAGAATAAAAGCCACAAATTCTTGCCGCTTTTGCGCCAGCAAAACATATCCGATCAACACCGGAATCCGGCTGCCGTCTCTCCTCCAGAATTCCTTTTCGTAGGGAGTGCAAGCCCCCGTTGCTTGTGCCTCTGCCATCCCCTTTTCGTCGAGAGACTGGTACTCCGGCGGCGTGAGTTCGATCGAGTTTAATTCACCGCGCTGCAACTGTTCGCGCCTGTAACCAACTATCCGCAAAAATTCATCGTTTGCCTCAATGATACCGCCGCTAACATCCCCGAAGATAATTCCTATCAAGTTAGCTTCGGCTAACATTCTCAGCTTTTCTTCGCTAGCTTGGAGTGCAGCTTCTGTGTGCTTGCGGTCGGTAACGTCTTGGATGTAACCCGACAAACCAGAATCTGAAGGATAAAAACGCATCTTCAACCACTTATTCCATAACGGTACGAATTCTTCATACTCGACCGTTACCTTTTCTGCTAAAGCTTTGGTACCCATTTTGTAAAACTGTAAATCGACAGCCCAGGGAAATATATCCCAAAAGTTTTTACCAATCAGTTCGGCTTTTGGTTTGCCTAACAGCTCAATAGCTTGCTCGTTTACATAGGTATAGTTCCAATTTAAATCGACAGCGATAAAAGCATCGGTAATGCTTTCGAGAATGTTAGTAATTTTATCGTTTGCCAATTGCAGCGCTTTAGCTGTTTCTTCTGCTTGCAACCTCGCTGCTTGTTCGCGGGACAAAGCTGCCGCGCGTTCTTGTTCTGCCTGTTTTCGATCGCTAATATCGATGTAAGAACCGATGTAACCTGCAAAAGTGCGATCGGGCCTGTACCGGGGTACGCCTGTACCCAAAACCCAGCGGTATTCCCCGTCATAGCGTCTCAGGCGGCATTCTAGCCGGTACTCGCTGCCAGCGTCGAAGGCTTTTTGGTAAATATCCAGACATTGTGGCAAGTCATCTGGGTGCAAGCTTTCCATCCAACCCGCGCCCATTTCTTGCGCCAAAGTTCTACCGGTAAACTCCAGCCAAACTTTGTTAAAGTAATCGCCAAGTTGGTCTGCATCTGACATCCAAATCATCACCGGCGCGGTATCCGCCATAATCCGAAATCGAGATTCGCTCTCCTGCTGCTGTGCTTCGGCTTGCTTGCGCTCGTTCCGTTCTTGAACTTCGCGCAGCGCCCGCTGGATCGACGGCACCAGGCGGATCAAACGGCGTTTGAGAACATAATCAGTAGCGCCGCTTTTCAAAGTTTCGATCGCCACTTCCTCGCCCAAAGTAGCCGAAACAAAAATAAACGGCACTCCCGGACAAGTAGTGCGGGCAATTTCCAGTGCAGCTATCCCGTTAAAACAAGGCAGCATATAATCTGCCAAAATAATGTCAAAACGTTGTTTTTCCAGCGCCGTGGCAAAGTCTTCTCGATTGTCCACACACACGAGAGAAAATTGGAGTCCGCCATCGATTAGATATGCCTCAATCAGTTCGGCATCTAGGGGACTGTCTTCTACTAAGAGGATACTGAGCGTTTTCACAAAAGTTCCTTTTACTTTAATATTAATTACCGGACCAAAAATTTGAGCGGGCTGCGGCTTTAAGTGAAGCCCAAAAAAGTCTTGCGTTTTGAATCACATAAAAAAACGTAAAAACCAATTGGTTTCATGAGTTGAGCATTCATATCTCAATCTTAAATTCTCATCAAGTCTATTGCTTCTTGCTGCGGGCTGAATCTCCGCTCTGACTTGATTGGCTAGTACGCTTGTTTTTCCTTGAGTTTCGTCGGTTTCCAAGGAATCGGCACCGCTGGAGTCTTGCTTCTATGCAGCAGTTTAGCTGTACCCTGTTGAATAAATAGTTTCGCGCTTCTGGCTAGAAACAACTAGCTATGTAGTAATTTATCTTGCTTGCTACTAACTACTGCTACCTCGTTTGGCAGATTATTTTTTTGTAGTGATGCCCCTGTTAATTCTATATTGCTTTTTCGCTCCTCTCAAGCTGGAATTCGCTTGAATTCTGCCCTTATTTCCTGAATATCGATTAATCCTGTCAAAAAAAGTCAAAGTTGCTGGTATGTCTGCTTTGCTTTGGGCCGCATTTGCCTACCATGCAACTGTTTCATGGTAGGCAACTGTTGCCTTGTTTATCGCAGTTGCCCCTCAAAAATCACCCTTGCTTTAGTAGCGACTGGTTACATTGCATCTACCCAAAGATATATTTTGAAAGACACGCTGCACTCAACCTGCAGAGATTCCCCTGAATTAGGTAAAACTGATATGTTGCACCTTTTTCGAGAACAGGCTTTCCGGCCTGTTCCACTCATGAGTGAATTTGATTGTGGGATGGGCATCCTGCCCGTCCCTAAAAAGCTTATGGAAAATGGTGCAACATATTAAGTAAAACGAAGTGCCACCCCGCCGAAAATCTGAGAAAGCTCGATCGACCAATAAATTTCCTCTACAAATCCCCGAAAATTTTCTCTGGAGTCGCTACACTTTCACTCCCAGGCTGCCTTTGACCACGAATTTCTTGAGAGTACCCACCACGTGATTTATCCGTGGAATCAATCGAAAGCATCTCAAATCTAAAATCCTCAAGAAAGAGCATTTATCTCGCGCAAGTCAATTCTAAAATCTAAAATCTAAAATCTAAAATCGATTGACTATCGGCTTATTGATTGAACCGACCCAAAATGTCTTAAAATATACAATACGGTGAGCTGCTGCACAGCCCGCATATATTAAAATCAAGCGCCAACTTGCAATAATTCTTTAAAATAGAGGTACAGCACCGGCGATCCCTAAGTCTTCCCCCTCAGAAAGGGTAGGGTTTAGCAGAATTGAAGACGATCGTCTATGGTGACTTCCAGTAAAGCCCGTGCAGTTGCTTTAGTCTCAGCTTTATTCAGGTTATTGGGAACCAGTTACGAGGAGATTTGACCCGCCGTGCTCCAACGCATCAAACAAGACTTAAAAAACGACCTGATCGCAGGACTATTGGTAGTGATACCCTTAGCTACCACCATCTGGCTGACAATTACCGTCGCCAGTTGGGTGATCAATTTTCTCACCAAAATTCCCAAGCAGATCAACCCTTTTGACGGACTCCACCCGATTTTGGTGAATCTGCTAAATCTTTTAGTAGGGCTGGCTGTACCCCTGCTGAGCATCTTAGTCATCGGCTTAATGGCCCGCAACATTTTCGGTAAGTGGCTGCTAGACTTTGGCGAACGGGTGTTGCAGGCAATTCCCCTAGCCGGTTCGGTTTACAAAACCCTCAAACAACTGCTGGGAACCCTCCTCAAATCAAACGACAAATTTCGCCGCGTGGTGTTAGTGGAATATCCCCGGCGGGGAATCTGGACTTTAGCATTTGTGACCGGTACGATCGAGAGTAACGACATCCCACCTCACCTTTCCGGTGAAACCCCGATCGGTATTTTCATCCCCACCACTCCCAACCCCACTACCGGATGGTACGCTATAGTCCCGGAGGCAGATTTAGTCAATTTGTCAATGTCGATCGAAGATGCCTTTAAAGTCATCATCTCCGGCGGCATCGTCAACCCCAGCAACTCAATTGCAGTAAACCCCGAAAACATCAAGGGCAAAACACTCGAACCCTTGGTATCCGAATCAAGATACCAGGCTGTCCCAGTCGAAGAAGATTGAACCAAGACATTTTTAGGCTCGCGAATTAAATAACTTACAATTTTAATTGTTATTGTGGGATGGGCGTCCCGCCCGTCCTTAAAAGACGGGCGGGACGCCCATCCCACTTTCAAGAGTGGAAGTTATTTAATTCTCATTCCTTAGTCGCCCGTAAGGCCGTGTAAACTTTCCCCATACCAGATAATATTTCGACAAAACCAGCCCAAACCGAGAAAGCCTATACTCAGAAACCGGGTTTCGAGCATAAATCTTGGGTTTGAGAGCGAAGTATCTGTAAACTACCCGCCGCCGGCGAGTCAGACTGTCCGTCTGGTAGAGCTTTTAGTCGAGTTTTCTGCTAAAGTTCAAGTCCGCGCGCGATCGAAAAACTTCCTAAATTCTCAATCTCTATCTAAAAACTATGAAAAAAGCCCGCGAAACAGCACGCGAACTCGCACTCCTCGGCATCAGCCAACTGCCGGCGAATCCAGAACTCTTAGAAGCCAAGAAACTGCAAGATGTTCTCCTCGCCGCCATCCGCACCCTGACAGCAGAAGTTCAAGAATCCCTAGAAGCAGCAGCATCCGAAGTGCAGCGGAGTAGCGACAAACTGCTTGCCAGCGAAATCCGCGCCGCCGATATACAAAGTGCTAGAGCAATGGTTCGGGAAGCAGTCGAACTCACCCAAACCGCAATCAACCGTCTCGGTTCAGCAATGGAGTTTCCAGAACTGATCCAGCTAGCCAACCAGCAAGATGTCCGCACCTATGCTTTGCAAATCCTGACGAAAGTCAGCGCCAACCGCCCTCAAATTGATGAATTGCTCTCGGAAGCGCTGGTAGACTGGCAAATAGAACGGTTGGCACGGATCGATCGAGATATCATGAGAATCGCCATCGCCGAAATGCTATACCTCGGCTTACCCGAACAAGTCAGCGTCAACGAAGCCGTCCAACTGGCAAAACGCTACAGCGGTGACGATGGACATCGCTTCATCAACGGAGTCCTCCGCCGAGTAGTCGATAAAATCAACGCAGAAGTTGTGAGTCAGTAGTCGATAGTCAGCAGTCATCAGTCATCAGTCATTGGTCAATAGCGATCGGCAATCTGCGATCGGCAATCCGCTCTACACTAAGAACTGATGACTAATGACTATAGTCCTGAACGCACCGGTAGTCAGAAACCTGGTTTTTTACGAAAATCCTCCGTTATAGTCCACAGTAAGGATAAAAAACCCGGTTTCTCTGGCCTTAAGGCGTCCAGGACTAATGACTAATAACTCTTCTCTATTCCCCATTTACTTCTATGGTTTTTAATTGGTTTCGTCGCCAGTACAGCGAAAGCGAATCTTCCGAAAAAGATACACCCGAACAAACTCAAGATCAGTCTGCAAAATCCGCACCTGTTGAGCCTCAAACAGATACACCAGCAGATTCAAGTTCCCCCGCTGTAGCCGAAGATTATCTCAATTGGGCAAAAGCTGCTTACAAAAATATTCAAAAACAGCAAAAACCCGAAACAGAAGTTGCCGAAACAGCAGCGGCTGAAGTTCCAACAGCCGAAACAGAAATCGCGACAGTTCCAGAAGTTGCAGAAGCTGCGGCTGTTGAAACAACCGAGACGATCGAACTCGAACCAAAACCAACTGTTGCAGAAGTTCCAGAAGTGCCAGAATCTCCCGTGGTTGAAGCTACCGAGGCGGTAGAAACCGATGCAGCTAACCCAGTAGAAATTCCAGAAACTCTGCAACCAAAAGCCGGGGCGACCGACATTGCACCTATAGCTCAACAATTAGAAGTTACAGCAGAAAATATAGAAATTGCCGAACCTGCAACTGAGGTTGTAGAAACCGCATCACTCGCATCCGACGGCCAAGCAGCCGAAGCCCTGCCGTTTTGGGCCAGAGCTCAAGCCGATCGCATGGAGCGCATCGAACGCCTCAAAGAAACCGCCCTTGAAGAACCAGACGTAATTGCAGCGGCCGCCGAGAGAGCCGCAATTATCGAAGAAATTCCCGGTTTTGCCTTTGACGAAGGCTTCCTGTGGTCATCAGAAATCTTAGCAAGTCAAGGCCGCCGCCCAGACAAAGTATCAGTCGAAGAAATCACTTGGCTGCAAAAACTGCGAAAAGGCTTAGAAAGAACGCGCCGCAGTTTAATTAATCGACTAAAGGCGATCGTCGGTCAAGGGCCGCTCAATCAAGACGCGGTAGCTGAAATTGAGACTTTGCTGCTGCAAGCCGATGTCGGAGTCGCAGCCACCGACATCATTATCAGTCGCCTCCAAGAAAGACTCACACAAGAAGTGCTGCCCCCAGAACAGGCTCTAGCCTACCTGAAAACCATCCTGCGCGACATTCTGGACGCTCCCTGTGCCTCCACCGCCGCCGGTAATCCCGCCTACAGCCTGACATTTGCCCCAGAAAAAGAGACTTTTAACATCTGGTTAATCGTAGGAGTCAACGGTGCGGGCAAAACTACCACGATCGGCAAACTAGCCCACATTGCCCAAAAATCCGGCTACAAAACCCTAATTGCCGCCGCCGACACTTTCCGCGCCGCCGCCGTCGAACAGGTGAAAGTTTGGGGTTCCCGCAGCGGCGTCGAAATTATTGCCAACCCAGGGAAAAATACCGATCCGGCTGCTGTCGTGTTTGATGCGATCGCCGCCGCCAGCGCCCGAGGCACAGAACTGCTGATCGTAGACACCGCAGGCCGCCTGCAAAACAAAAAAAACCTGATGGACGAATTAAGTAAAATCCGTCGCATTGTAGATAAGAAAGCCCCCGGCGCTACCGTAGAATCTCTACTGGTATTGGATGCCACACTGGGTCAAAATGGTTTGCGACAGGCAGAAGTGTTCGCAGAATCGGCAAAATTAAGCGGAGTAGTATTGACAAAACTCGACGGTTCTGCTAAAGGTGGTGTTGCCCTAGCAGTAGTGCAGCAGCTTGGTCTGCCCATCCGGTTTATTGGAGTCGGGGAAAGCATCGAAGACTTGCGCCCGTTTTCTAGTTACGAATTTGTGGAAGCCCTACTCGATTTTAGATTTTAGATTTTAGATTTTAGATTGATGAGGTATCTGTAGCCGTCCCGATTTTGGGAGGCGGATACACAGCTTTAACTCTCAAATCCTTAACCTCAAACTCGCATCGCACCAAGCTACTTGCTAGAAAAAAAACCGGATTTCAGTTCAGTGGCGTGTAACTCCTCAATCAAATATCCTCTTTCTAAGATCGAAAATCACAAATCTAAAATGACAAGCGAATTTCTAGATGGTACCCGCCACGTGATTTATCTCGCGCAAATCAATCCAAAATCTAAAATCTAAAATCCTTGCGTCCCCCGAATTTATCTCGCGCAAGTCAATCCAAAATCTAAAATCTAAAATCTAAAATCGAATGACTGCTGTGCCTTTGCCTCGCTCCTCACCTCAACCTGCTGACCGCCCTTCGGGTCGCAATTCTACCGACGCGACGCCAGTATTTGCCCTCAAAGAACTGGTGGCGCGCTTGCACCGATACCAGCACAACGTTCAAGATATGTTGGGTTCGCTGGGATTTGCCCTGCGAAGTTTTAACAATCTCAACCAATTTTTGGAGTTGGTGCCTTTGGTGGCGACTCGCGTTACCGATGCCGACGGGGGGGCTTTGGTGCTGTTCAAACCCAACGGTCAAGTCCGGTTCCAGCAGTTGCACTGTCAGGAAGGACGGCAGTGCCAAGATATGCGAAAAGCGCTGGAAATAGCCACCAGGCAAGCTACAGCAGGTGCGGGCGCTACTGCAGCATCGTTTTCGGAAACCTCTGGGCAAACTTCTAGTCTAGACCTGCAAGTCGGTCGTTATTTGGGCCCGGATGTTCATTTGTTTGGGGCGCCAATTTTGGTCAACAATTTGGAACGCGGACGGCTTTATGTTTTTAGCAGCGATCCGCAATATCTCTGGACTCCCAGCAGACAGAAATTAGTTCGGTTGGTGGCGGATCAAACCGCCGTGGCTATTTGCAAAGACGAACTTACTGTTAAGTTGGCGGAAAAAGACCGCTTAGACAGAGAGTTAGAAATCGGGGCGGAAATTCAATTGCGGCTGCAACCCCGCAGTTGTCCGAAAATTCCCGGCGTTGACGTGGCGGCCCGCTGCCAAACTGCTAGCAGGGTCGGCGGAGATTATTATGATTTTATTCCCGCTGACTATGACCCGATCGGCAAGGAAAATGAGGGGGAACACCCCCCATCCCTAATTAAAAATCTCAAGTCCAAAATCGACAAGGGCCGCTGGAGCATTGTGATCGGCGACGTGATGGGCAAAGGAGTACCGGCGGGCCTGTTGATGACGATGACGCGGGGTATGCTGCGGGCGGAGGTTTTGAACCGCCACTCGCCGTCGAGAATTTTGCAACATTTAAACCGGGTTATGCACGCGGATTTGGAAAATTCCCACCGTTTTGTGACTCTGTTTTATTCGGAGTATGACCCGAAAACTCGCGTTTTGTCTTACAGCAATGCTGCTCACCACCCGCCTTTGCTGTGGCAAGCTGCAACTAATTCGATTCTTCAGCTCGATACTTTGGAGGGGATGTTAATTGGGCTGGATGCTGATTCGCATTACCAAGAAGCAAGCGTGCAATTGCAGCCCGGAGATACTATTATTTATTACACAGACGGATTTACTGATGCTTCTAATCAAAGGGGCGATCGCTTTGATGAGGATAATTTGACCTCGGCTTTTCAGTGGGCCTGTCAAAATTATCAGCAGTCTGAAGAAATTTTGGATTATTTGTTCGATCGCGTACACCAGTTTATCGGCATCGGCAATCGCAACGAAGATGACATGACACTGGTTGTACTGAGGGTAACACCTTTAGCAGGAGAAAATCACCATGATAGTTAATTTAATGCCGGAAATTACTGCTGCATTAACCAGTTCGATTACTTGGAACGATGTCGCTCACGTGTTAGTTTTGAAATCTCATTTGAGTTCGACGGTGGTTTTGGCTCAAAGTTACGAAATTTTTACCAATGTCCAGAAAGCTTGGAACAATTTTGTTTCGACTGGTCAAATAGGAGCTTTTATTATAGGTATTTTTGTTGGCTGGTTCTTTAAAGGGATTTTTCGTTAGAGTTATTGTCGCCGAAGGTATCGGTAACGGATTAAAAAGGTTTGTAGCCCAAACTTGAGTTCTTTCTGATGCAGCAGCAAAACTTTCACAATTTTGTAGTCCAGACTTCAGTTTTTTGTGGTCAAAAGATGTATAAAAAATTGTTAGTCAGGACTTGAGTTTTTTATTGCCGAATTGGGAATGGAGGACTCAAGTCCTGACTGCAAACCGGAGGAAGGACTAAAGTCTTTACTACAAATCGGTTTTTATAAAAAATACCCTGAAAACCCTGTGACTTTAGTCCAGGGATGAAAGGGCATTGCAGGATTTATCCTGCCTAC